>CADBNN010000001.1 GCA_902796075.1 Oscillospiraceae bacterium
CACCACCTTTAACCTGCCATACGTGATCCTTTCGGTATTGCCCCGGTTCCGCCAAATGGACCATCATTTGACCGAAGCGGCGCAAGACCTGGGCTGTACTCCCGCCCGCGCGTTTTTAAAGGTGGAACTGCCCTTTGTGATCCCGGGTGTGATCTCGGGCCTTATGCTGGGCTTTTCCCTTTCGCTGGACGATTTTGTCATCAGCCACTTTGTCAGCTCGCCGGACTACCAAACCCTGCCGCTGTACGTGTATAACCAAACGGCGCACGAGGTAAAATTCAGCATGTACGCCCTGTGCGCGCTGATGGTGTTTGTAATTTTGGTGCTCATGATCCTCATCAATTTTGTGGGATCTATGGGCGAAAACCAAAACAAGAAAAAAGCCGCCCGCGCGGCATAAGATATGCATGAGGAGGAACTTGCCATGTTTTTGAAAAAAACAGCCGCCCTGCTGGCGGCAATCCTGCTGGCTGCCACGGTGTTGGCGCCCTGCACCCTGTGGGCCGCGGCAGACGACGTGACCACCCTGTATGTGTATAACTGGGGCGAATATATTTCCGACGGCAGCGAAGATTCACTCGACGTGAACGCCGCCTTTGAGGAATATTGCGAACTGGCTCTGGGCAAACAGGTCAAGGTGAATTATTCCACCTATGCCAGCAACGAGGATTTATATGCCAAACTGTCCAGCAACACGGTGAGTTACGACGTGGTCATTCCTTCCGACTATATGATCGCCCGGCTGGCGGCTGAAAATCTCATTCAAAAATTCGATCCCAACGAACTGTCGAATTATCAGTATATCGACGACGCCTTCAAGGGACTGTATTACGATCCCAACGACGAATACTCGGTGCCCTACACCTACGGCACGGTGGGCATTATTTACAACACCAAATACGTGGCCGCCGAAGACGTGGGCAGCTGGGGGCTGATGTGGAACGAAAAATACGCCGGCAACATTCTGCAGTTCAACAACCCGCGGGACGCTTTCGGCACCGCCCAGTTCTATCAAAAAACCAGCGTGAATTCCGAAAAAGAAGAAGAATGGCGGTCGGCGCTGGACCTGCTCAAAAAGCAAAAAAGCGTGGTGCAGGGCTATGTGATGGACGAAGTGTTCAACAAAATGAAAGGCAATTCCGCCTATGTGGCGCCCTACTATGCCGGCGACTTTTTCACCATGTATGAAGATAACGAAGATTTGGCGTTCTTTTATCCCCAAGAGGGCACCAACGTGTTTGTAGACGCCATGTGCATTCCCGCCAATTCCCAAAATCCGGAACTGGCCAAGGAATACATCAACTTCATGCTCAGCAAGGATACGGCCATTGCCAACGCGGAATACATTTGCTACGCTTCGCCCAACAAACTGGTGGTGGAAGACCCCGATTACATTGAAGCCATGAAAGAGATCCACCCCGACGCGATTTCTATTCTGTATGACTACGATATTTCCAGCATGGAATATTTTCATGACCTGCCCGACGCCACCCGCAACCTGATGAACGATTTGTGGGAACAACTCAAGATCGAAGGCGGCGCAGGCAGCACCATTTATTATATTGCCGGTGCGGTCGTGGTGGCGCTGGTGGCCCTGTTTGTGGGGCTGGCGATCTCAAAACGCAAAAAGAAGCTGTACTGATCTTTTCGTGTGGCCGATCCTGCCGGGGTCGGCCCTGTTTATTCGCCTTAACAGGGGGCTGAAAGAATGAAACAAATCATAAAAATCGCGGTGCTGGCGGCCGTGTTAACGGGGCTTTTGCTGTGCGCCCTGCCCGCCGCCGCGCAAGAAAACGAACTGGTGGTGTTCGCCGTAGCCGGCACCCTGAACAACGGCGACGGCAACGGCGCCTATGCCGACGACACGCTGAATGTGAACGACGCCTTTGCCGCCTGGTATGCCCAAACCGCCGGCCAAACTGTAACCGTGGCGCCCACCTGGTTTGCCACGGAAGACGAACTATACGCCGCGCTGGCCGCCGGCCAAACGGCCGACGTGGTGCTGGTGCGGGATACCACCGCCGCCCGGCTGGCCGCCGAAAACCGGCTGGCCTCTATTGACACAGCCGCCGTTGCGGGGTGGGAAACCGTAGACGAAGCGTACCGCACCGCCGACGGCGCCGTGACCGCCCTGCCCTATGCCGCCGGCTATTGGGGGCTGGCCTATAACACCGAAAAGGTGATGGGCGCCGTGAACCGGTGGGACGTGCTGTGGAACGAAGACTTTGCCGGCGCGGTGATCATGCCGGCCGACAACAGCGCCGCTTTTGCCGTTGCCATGCTGAAAAACGATTTCGATCTTACCTCTGCCGACGTGCGCCAGTGGGAAGCCGCCGCCGCCGACCTGCAAGCCCAGCAGTCTTTGCTGCTGGCCTGCCGGCCGGAAGAGCGCGTTGCCAAAATGGCGGCGGGTGAAGGGGCGCTGGCCGCCTGCACCTATGGGGAATATTTAACCATGGCCGCCCGGGCGGACGAGAGTGTGCCTTTGGCATTCGGCACCGTTTCGGGCCAGACCGGCCTGCGCTATACCCGCATGCTGTGCCTGCCGGCCAACAGCCAAAACGCCGCCCTCGCCACCGCCTACTGCGCCTTTTTGTATACCCCCCGGGCCATGGTGGCCAACGCCAACTATACCGGCGAAGCCGCCGTGGTGCGCGACCTGGCCGGTTTGGCGAGCGACACCCATTACCATTTTGCCGCCGACCCGGCGGTGTATCCCAGCGATTCCATGCTGGCCAACTGCCGCACCTTCCCCTACCCCGGCGCCCATTTGCAGGGCGTGATAGACGCTTATACGCCCGCCGCAACGGGCCTGCCCGTGTGGGTGTGGCCGGTTGCCGGCGCCGTAGTGGTGCTGGCCGCCGTGCTGATCGTGTTGGCGCTGCGCCGCAAAGCCAAAAGGAGATAACCTATGTTTGAAGGCATTACGCCGGCCGCGAGTGAATTTTTGTTTGCCCTGGCCCTGCATAACGAGCGGGAATGGTTTATGCCCCGCAAAGAAGAATTCAAAGCCCTGGTGGATACCCCCTTGCGCAGCCTGGCGGCCGAAACGCTGGATCTGATGCGCGGGCAGTTTCCCGAAGCGGACTTTCAGCCCCACGTTTCCCGCATTTACCGGGACGCGCGGCGCCTGCACGGCGGCGGCCCCTACCGGGACCATTTGTGGTTTTCGCTCCAGTCGGGCGATACCCGGGCCAACGGCCCCATGTTTTGGTTCGAACTCACCGCCGTTAGTTACGCCTACGGCATGGGCTTTTGGGCGGCCGACAGCGCCTGGGGCCAGGCCTTTCGGGCGGCGATAGACGCCGATCCCAACGGCTTTGCCGGGCGGCTGGAACCGCTGGAAAACACCGGCTACCGGCTGTGGGGCCAAACCTACAAACGGTTAAAAGCCGACCGGGGGCCCCTGCTCAACCCATGGTATAACAGCCGGTCGGTAAGCGTGGGGTGGGAATTTCCCTTTGGGGAAGAGCTGGCCGACCCGGCCCTGCCCCACCGCCTGCTGGCGGCCTACGCGCCGCTTATGCCCCTGTTCCGGTTTTACCAAACGGTGTGGCACAGCCTAACGCCTCCCGCACAAACATAATAAAAAGCCAGGAACGGTTTCGTTCTTGGCTTTTTTTCACGGGCGCATGCGGCACAAAAAGCACTATACCGCTTCATAAAGACTCGACAAACAGATAAATAAGTGGTAGAATACAGTTGTGCATACGATCATACGGAAAGGAGGACGCGGACCATGAACGTGGTGAAAAAAACGCTCCGTCGGCTGGCGTTGTATTATTTGCTGTTGGCAGTCAACATTCTGCCCTGTGCCAACATTGTTCCCGATGTTTTTCCCACACGCAACTTTTCCACGTTGTATCTGCTGATCCTTTCCGCCTGCCTGATACGCTATTATGCCTACCGGGTATCCGGCGCCGGCCCGCTGCCTTTTATGATGAAAGCCCTTTCTTGGATGGCTTTTTTGCTGCTGTTGCTGCGAGGGATCAAATACAGCGTTTTTGCGGGGGTAGACGTGCTGGCGCGGCACACCTGGTATTTATACTACCTGCCCATGCTGTTGCTGCCGCTGTTGCTTTTTTATATCGCCCTGTTGGTTTCACCCGGCAAAGATAAGCGCATTTCCATGGGGTGGTATGCCGTGGCGGTGGTAACGGGCCTGCTGATTTTGCTGGTTTTAACCAACGATTGGCACGCGCTCGTGTTCCGCTTTAACCCGGGTTTTGCCAACTGGAACGCCGATTACACCCGCGCCCCGCTGTTTTATGTGGTTACAACGTGGCAATACGCGCTGTATTTTGCCGCCATACTGGTGCTGGTCGTCCGGCACCGCGTAAGCCGCGCCAAACAATACGCCTGGCTCACGGTGATCCCCTTTGCCATCGGCATTGGCATGAGCGTGCTGTTGATGACCGGCACCATGCCGAAACTGAACGGGACATATATCATAGAATTTCCGGAAGCGCTGATCTGTATGGCGGCGGGGGTGCTGGAATGCTGCATTCAGCTGGGGTTTATTCCAACCAATAAACGCTACGGCAAAATATTCGGCGCCCTTTCCCTTTCGGCTCAAATCACCGACCGCGACGGCGTGCCGGTGTATTTGTCAAACGCCGGCGTCCCCCTAACGGCCCAACAATGTGCCCTGCCAGACGGTGCCAGAATCGGCGCCCACACGGTTCTGCACAAAATGGAACTGCCCGGCGGCTTCGGTTTTTGGCAGGACGATATGACCGAACTGGACCGGCTGAACGAGGAGTTGGAAGAAGCCAAAGAAGCTCTTGCGCAGGAAACGGAACTGATCCGTTTGCAAAACGAACTGAAAGAAAAGCAGGCAAAAATTGAACAGCGCACTGCCGTTTACGACGCCATTGCCACCCACACACGGCGCCAGTCGGGCGCTATTTCGCAACTGGCAAAACAAGCGCAGGAAACCTGCGACCCGTCTGAAAAAGAGACCTGTCGCAAGCGCATTGCGCTGTTTGCGTCTTACATAAAACGATATGCCAACCTGATGCTTTTATCCTATGAAAACAAAACCATCGCCACCGGCGAACTGGCACTTTCATTTTTGGAAGTGCTGCGCTATTTGAATTTTGCCGGCATACCCGGCGAACTGGTAAACCAAGCGGCCGGCGCCGTGAACACCGAAGCGGCGCTTGCCTTGTTTGAAACCTTTGGCACCCTGCTGCTGGAGAATATCACCTGTTTGCGCGGGGTGCTGATCAATCTGTCCCAAACCGGCAACACGGTGTGCAAGCTCACGCTGGAAAACCTGACTGCTTCCCTTTCACAAGAAACGGCGGCAACGCTGGCTAACGCCGGCGTTATACTCGAATGTGTGCAGGAAGACGACGTGACCTACCTTGGCTTTACGCTGACGCAAAGGGGGCAACGCGTATGACGTCTGTGTTGCAGCTTTCGGAATTGGCACGGTCGTTTTTATCTCTTTGGTCGCTTTTGCCGTTGTTGGTCGGTCTCTTCAGCGCGGTGCGCGCCGTAACGCAAAAACGCTTGCGCTATGCTGCCTTTGCCCTGCTGCCGGTCGTGTGCAGTTATGGTTTGTGGCAGGTGCTGTTTGATTTGCACCTGTTTGCCAACACAGCCAACGCCAACGCCATCAGCCGCCGGCTGGGCGCGGTTCCCATTGGGTTCTGGCTGCTGTTTCTCGCGGTTCTCACGGTGGCGGCGCTGTTCAATCTGGCCGCTGTTATCCGGTATGAAAAACGCAGCATCACGCCCAATGCGGTCAAAATCTGCCTGGATCAGATCCCCTGCGGGGTTTGCTGTTTTAATAACGACGGTATTGTGCTGTTTGCAAACGTCTGCATGAACCGCCTGAGCATGGCGTTAACGCATGCGCAGCTGCCGGACGGCTGGCAGCTATACGGTGCGGCAGGTTCCGTGCAAACGGTCAACGGGCGCGTGTGGCGCTTTACCGGCCGGGAAATGATGCTTGACAAAGAACGCCTGCATGAAATAATCGCTTCTGACGTAACGGCCGAATACGCCAAAACCCAGGCGCTTTCTAAAGACAAAGAGGAGCTTTCCCGGCTGGCGGAAGAGCTGAAAGCATACACCCTCGGCATAGACGAAACCGTGCGCCGGCAGGAGATATTGCAGGCCAAGGTGAACATTCACGACGAGATGAACCGCCTGATGCTTTCCACCGTGGCGGCCGAAAAGACCGACGGCCGGGCGGAAGACCGCATTTTTTCGCTGTGGCAGCAAAACGCGCTTCTTTTGTGCATGCAAGCGGATAAAACAGCCGACCCCAAAGCGGTGATAGACGTTGAAAAACTCGCCAAAGCGCTGCACATTCGCCTGGTGTGGCAAAGCGATCTGCCCGACGCGCTGAACGATGAGCAGCGGTCTCTGTTTTTTGCCGCCGCCCAGGAAGCCATAGCCAACGCCGCCAAACACGCCGGCGCAAAACAAATGGCAATCGGCTTTGAACAAACCGGGCAGCACGTTGTGTGCCGCTTTACTAACGACGGCAAACGCCCAACGGGCGAAGTACGCTTTGCCGGCGGACTTTACAACCTGGCGTTGCTGGCCAAAAAGCAGGGGGCAACCGTTTCGATAGCGCACGAGCCGGCCTTTACCCTGTCGTTGCGTTTCAAAATCAGCCGGGCGGCTGATGCATAACCGGGCCGGGGAACGTATAATAAAACAACCAAAGGCAAGGGGGGCTCCCAGTGGCGTATAACGTGCTGATCGTGGAAGATCAGGATATCCCGCGGGAATTATTTGAAATATATGTAAAATCCAGCGAACAGTTTCACCATCTTCTTTCCATCACCAGCGCTTCGGCGGCGCCTGCGGTTTGCCAAGCCAACAAAGTAGATTTGATTTTGATGGACGTGATGACCGAACTGGACCGCAGCGGGCTGGACGCGGCGGAAGAGATAAAGCGCCGGTTTCCCGGTATAAAAATCATCATCGTCACCTCCATGCCCGAATACTCCTGGCTTTCCCGTGCCAAAGCCGTCGGCGTGGATTCCTTTTGGTATAAAGACGGGCAAAAAGAAGGCATTTTAGACGTGATGGAGCGCACCATGGCGGGCGAACGGATCTATCCCGACCAAACGCCGCTGATTCGCATTGGGAACGCCACCAATCACGAATTTACCGAACGGGAACTGGACGTATTGAAAGAACTGACCACCGGCGACACCAACGCCGAAATTGCCCGGCGACTGTTTATTTCGGTAGCCACGGTAAAAAGCCACATTCAGCACCTGATGGAAAAAACCGGCTTTAAAACCCGCACCGAACTGGTTTCCGAAGCCCGGGGCCTGGGCATTGTGATAAAAAACAAGCGCCAATAACAGCCAAATAATCGATCGTTTTACACAAACCGGATGCGCCAAGGGGTGCATCCGGTTTTGCTTATAACATCATTCGTTTGGCTGATGTGCGGCCCGGATTATTGTATTATAATTTGAATGGATACCTATATCTAACGCGGAGGAGACAGGAATATGAAAAAACGAGTCATAAGCTTTTTGCTTTGCGCAATACTGCTGGCGAGCCTTTTGCCGCTGGGCACATGGCAGGCGGCGGCGGCGCCCGAGGTGGGCGAAGTAACGAACATCACCACCCATTTCGACACACAGAACAATTTGCGCATCCGATTCGACGGCGTGCCCACCGCCGTCCGTTATATCGTGACCGAAAGCGCCTCCTATGAGTATCATGATATTCACGTTGGTGACGAATCGCAAAACGCCGGCACGTTTTCGGATATTATCGCCAAAAGCGCGTTTTTCCGTTACGGCACCGGCGGGGCAAAATACCCCACGGGCAAAGTGCGGGTGCAGGCGTATAATATGTACGGCGAAAAGATCGCCGAGGGGTATTCGGAGTCTTTTAAATGCCCGTACGACGGGTTTATCGACAGTCCCGACAATCGATCCTACTACTTGTCGCCTACCGGCCTTTTTTACTTTGAGCCGGTAGAGGGCGCCGCATTCTATACCATCATCTGTGACTATAACGGTACGCACATGAAAACCCAGAGCGCCTCAACAAGCTATTACATGGATATCAGCAGCTTTGCACGGGAAGGCGATAACTACACCTTCACGGTCATTACGTCCCCTGTGAACGATAAGCTGCTGCCGTCATCCCATACTGAAAAGATAAAATACAGCGCCGAGACCCCGCTGAAAGGCGAAGTGCGGGTAAACGCCGACAGGTCGGTCACCTACGGGCATTATCTGCGGTATCTCCACGCGCACACCGACGTGGCGCTTTCGCAGCAGTGGCAAAGGTATGATCCGGCGGTCGAAAATTACGACGACGCCTGGGTGAACATCTCCGAAGCGGAAAAAGCGAATTATCCGGCAAACCAGCTGCGCGTCATCGTGTCGGCGCAAGGGCATTCCGGCACAGTCACCAGCAGCAGCAATCTCTACAACACGCCGGAAGAGGCGTATATCGCCACCGATTACGCCGGGCTTCGCGCCGTGTTCAACCGCCGGCACGACGCCGGCACCACCACCTATATCAAGCTGGGCGCGGATATTTCGGGGTCCGGCTGGGGTCTGGGATCAAACGTGGGGGACGTGGACCTGGATCTGAACGGTTACACCCTTTCCTACGTGGGTGAAAGCAGATACTGCATCAAAAGCGATTTTGAGACCAACAGAGACAGCAACGTGACCATAAGAGACTCCCGCCGACAAGAACCCGGAAGCAGCCGGTGGATCGACGGCAAGGTCGTCTTCAACCACAATCATTATCGCTATCATAACGGCGGCAGCCACCCGTATGAATCCGGGGATTATCTGGAATATTGCGGGCTTGTCACCACGGTGCTTACGGGAAATATTACCGTGTACGGCGGCATTTTCATCAACGAATCCCATAAAAGCTATAACGCCGCCCCGAAAAAAGAATCAGGCGAACTGCAAGAAAGAGTATACGGTTATCAAACGGGATACGGCTACGCTGACCGCCTGAAACTGTTCGCCGGCACGTTTGAGGCGCAAAGACCGATTGAACTGCAAGCGAATAACGCAGGAAAAGAATTCGGCATTTACGGCGGCACCATCCGTGTAACGTCAGATCAACCGGCCATCCATGTTACGCCGCCCTACACAGCTAATGAGAATGCGGGTTGGCCGGTCCTTCGCGGCTGCAGGATCGTAAACGACTCCGGCAATTCGCAGGCGGTCGCGATCCTGTTTAAACCCAACTTGCCCGCAACAAGCGCCAAGGCGTATGAGGCGTTCGGCCAATGCTTCTTGTCGGCGACCGCCTCGTATATCGACGGCGTCCAACAGTCCTCTCTGATCAACGGAACGGTTTACACCGCCAACGCCATCCTCGGTCCGCTTTTCAGCAACTCCTTTGTACTGAAAACCGAAACCGAACTGAATCATCTTGCATTTCAGATCACCGAGCCGGAAGCCGGCGCACTGCCCGATAACACCGTGACCGGCGCCGAAAGCGATTGTTACGACGTGGCGCTGACCTGGCAATACGAGCACACCCCCGACACCTTCCGCGATATGGATCCCGATTCGCTGTTCCGCACCGGCTTGTACTATCGCGCAAAACTCGAGATCAAGCCCAAAGAGGGCGTGAACATCACCGATATCAAGGGTACTACCACCATCGGCAGCAAGGTGGCCGACCGGAACGGCTTCACGTTTTATGTCAATTATTATTTGAACGACACCTACTTTGATATTTACATAGGCGGCACGCGGATCGGCCGCAAGAACAAAGGCGACGTGCTGGGCGACGGCGGCTCGGTGCAGTTTTTTGAAAAAGGCGAATATACCGAAGATTCGTATTTCAAAAATTCCAAAGTCCTTGTATTCAACAATTTCAATATGATCAAAAACGACTATTCGCGCTATGAAAACGAGTATTACGGTAACGGTATCGCGCATATTCTCATTGAAGACGATATTGCGGTCATTATGCACGGCGAAAACAGCATCGGCGGGTATTACAGCACCGCCAACGGCATTTGCGTGGGCAACAGCCATTACGTCAGCTTCTATGGCGACGGTTCGTTTACCGTGGACGAAACCTGGTGCGATAAAGACGCCATGCTCGGTTTCGGCTCGTCGGTATATTTCAACGACAGCGTACAGTTCAATCTGCGGGGCCGATACGGCGCGCGGCTGGAATTTGATCACAACAACACGGCAGACGTGGATATAAGAGATAACGCAAAAATTTCCTGTTATGCGCACCAGACTCAAGACGATAGAGATTACCCGGCGCTGAAAGTCGGCGGCACGATCACGATCAAGGGCAATGCCGAACTGATTTGCGAACAGCAGGATAACGAAAATGCGATGTCTACCTGGGGCGATAACTTCCCGACAGAATATTACGACGTCAAGATACTGAAAAAAGGCGAATTTGCAAATTCCCAAACGCATCCCGTTCAGCCTTACGAACCGGCGGTCGGCTTTAACATGACGGGCGGCGTGGGTGAAGGCGAATGCCGTTATGTCTCCATAAAAGGCAAAACGGTTTACGCAACGGGCG
>CADBNN010000002.1 GCA_902796075.1 Oscillospiraceae bacterium
ATATCAAAAATTCCGAAAATCTTCCGGATTCAGCGGGTGAACACAGGCAGGCGCAACGGAATTCGACCTCAGAAAAGGCATAAAAAAATCCCGAACGCCCTGTAAAATCAAGGCTTTCGGGATGGTGCCGGTGATCGGGGTCGAACCGATACGGTGTTGCCACCACTGGATTTTGAGTCCAGCACGTCTGCCAATTCCATCACACCGGCGAATGTATGCAATATTATACCCCAACCGCACGCAAATTGCAAGCCCCAATTTTCACTTTTTTTGCCGGGGCCTTCGACAGAAAAGATTTGACTTTTATGCCGTTTTGCAGTAAACTGAAGCATATTCTTTTGTTAAGCGCCAAGCGCACGGGAGGAGCCCTTTATGCTGCAAATACAAAACGTGAGCAAACAATATCGCACCGGTGATCTGCTGCAGATCGCGCTGGACCACGTGAGCATTAACCTGCGGGACAGCGAATTTGTAGCCGTGCTGGGCCCAAGCGGGTCGGGCAAAACCACCTTGCTTAACGTGATAGGCGGGCTGGACCGGTATGACGGCGGCGATTTGATCATCAACGGCGTTTCTACCCAACGGTACAAAGACCGGGACTGGGATTCCTACCGCAACCATACGGTGGGGTTTGTGTTTCAAAGTTATAATCTGATACCCCATCAGTCTGTTTTAGCCAACGTGGAACTGGCGCTTACCATTTCGGGCATAAGCCGGGCCAAGCGGCGCCAGCGGGCAAAACTGGCGCTGGAACAGGTGGGACTGGGCGACCAGCTGCACAAACGGCCCAACCAGCTTTCGGGCGGGCAGATGCAGCGGGTGGCCATTGCCCGGGCGCTGGTGAACGACCCGGACGTGCTGCTGGCGGATGAGCCCACCGGCGCGCTGGATACCGAAACCAGCCTGCAGGTGATGGAACTGCTCAAAGAAGTGGCCAAAGACCGGCTGGTGGTGATGGTGACGCACAACCCGGACCTGGCCCGGCAATACGCCACCCGGATCGTGAACCTGCGGGATGGCCGCATCACCGGGGATTCCGATCCCTTTGAAGCGCCGGAACAAACCGAACCGGTGCATCAGAACATGGGGCACGCTTCCATGTCGTTTTTTACGGCGCTCGCCCTTTCGTTCAACAATCTGCGCACCAAAAAGGGGCGCACCATCCTCACTTCGTTTGCCGGTTCCATCGGCATTATCGGCATTGCGCTGATCCTTTCGCTTTCCAACGGGGTGAACGCCTACATCAACGATATTCAAAAGAGCACCATGACCTCCTACCCTATTTCGGTACAGGCTCAAACGGTGGATCTTTCCGGTTTTATAGAAAGCGCCGCCCGCCGGCGGCTGGAAGAGACCGATCACCCGCTGGACGGCATTTATGCCGACGGCACCCGGCTGGAGTTGGCTTCGACCGTAACGGCCAGTATCACCAAAAACAATTTGACCGCTTTTAAAAAGTATCTGGACGACCCGGACAGCGATATTCGCCAATATGTAGGCGAAAACGGGGTGATCTATTCTTACGACACCCGGTTTGAGGTGTATACCTACGATGAAGACGACACCTTTGTGAACACCAACGGCAGCACCCTGCACCAGGCCGATTCCGCCTTTGGCGGCATGAACGGCGGCATGACCGGTATGGGCGGCATGAATGGCGGCATGGCCATGTTCGGCCGCAACGGCAGCCATTTTGAAGAACTGCTGCCCGGCCAAAACGGCGCCCCCGTGAGCACCGCGCTGACCGACGCCTATGAAGTGCTGCACGGCACCTGGCCGGCGGCCTATGACGAAGCGGTGCTGGTGCTGGATTACAACCGGGAACTGCCCGCCACCACCTTGTATCAACTGGGGCTGCTGCCCGCGGCCGAATATAACGATTTGATAGACCGCATAAACGCCGGCGAGGAAGTGACCGTGCCCGCACACCGGCTGGATTTTGACGCCGCCTGCAAGCAGGTTTACTATTTGCTGCCCGCCTGCGACACCTATGTGGCCAACGACGACGGCACCTTTACCGGCGTGGCCGACGACCCCGAACGATTAGAAAAACTGCTGCCTGACGCCATGCGGCTGAAGATCGTGGGGGTGATATGCCCCACCGAAAACAGCGACAATTTGCTGATAACCGAAGCGGTGGGCTACACCCAGGCCCTGACCCGCCGCCTGATGAAGCTGACCGACGACAGCCCGGTGGTGAAAGCCCAGCAGGCTTCGCCCGACGTGAACGTGCTGAACGGTTTGGCCTTTGCCCCGGCGGATGACGCCGCCAAAGCCGCCGACGCCGCCGCCTATCTGGCCGGGCTGGGCGTGAGTGAAAAAGCCAACATGATGCGCACCATTTTGGCCGCACGGGGCGAAAACGATCCCACGGCGGCCGCCTCCATGCAAGCGGACGAATCCACGCTGGCCGCCATGCTGGACCGGTTTTTGCAGGCGCCCGACCAGGAAACGCTGTTAAAACTTTACGACGCATTTATTACCCCCGGCAGTTATAACGACAACATGACCGCCTTTGGGGTGGTGAGCGCCGACACGCCCGCTTCGGTGAACATTTACGCCGACAGTTTTGAAGCCAAAGAGGCCATTGCCGACTGCATTGCGGCCTATAACCGCACCGCCGCCGAAGAAGACGCCATTTCTTACACCGATTACGTGGGGCTGCTCATGTCGTCGGTCACCACCATCATCAACGTGATCTCTTACGTGCTCATCGCCTTTGTGGCGGTTTCACTGGTGGTTTCGTCCATCATGATCGGCATCATCACCTACATTTCGGTGCTGGAGCGCACCAAAGAGATCGGCATTCTGCGGGCCATCGGCGCTTCCAAACGCAACATTTCCCAGGTGTTCAACGCCGAAACCTTTATTATCGGCCTGTTTGCGGGGCTCATGGGCATTGGCATAACCCTGCTGCTGCTCATACCCGGCAACGCCGCCATTCACGCGGCCACCGGTTCGGCCAACGTAAACGCCGCCCTGCCGCCGGTAGGCGGCGCCGTGCTGGTAATACTCAGCGTGGCGCTCACCCTCATCGGGGGCATTATCCCCTCCCGCAAGGCCGCCGCCAAAGACCCGGTGACCGCCCTGCGCACCGAATAATAAAAACAAACGGAAAGACCGGGAAGGCAACAGCCCGACCGTGGTAAGGCAGTATTCTCGCTTCCTATCAGCGTGGTGAGTAAGTGCGCAGTTAAGAAAAGCAGACTGAGAACAAAATCAGTCTGCTTTTTCGTGTTCAACCGGTATAATGAAGACGTTCGCTTCGCTCACTAATGAA
>CADBNN010000003.1 GCA_902796075.1 Oscillospiraceae bacterium
GCAGGCGGAAGACCCGGTGCATCACGGCACCGAAACCAAAGCGGTGTTTTACAAAAACCATATCGATTTCACCCCCCTGGGGAACATTACCGAAACGGTTTGCACCCTCATTCAGTGCAATCCCCGGTTGGATTTTGAATATACCCACACCCTGCCAAACGGCGCGGCCGTTTCGCTTTCCACCCGTGAAATGCGGCAAATGCTGGGCGACGTTCCGCTGAACACCTACGAAGTGATCAGCTGGATGCGTGAGTATTTGACCGAACAATACAGTCAATCTAATATCAATTCATAAAGAGAGGGTCATTTGTATGAAATCATTAGCCGAACTTGCTGCCATCCGTGACAAAATGAAAGACAAAGTCATTTTGCGTGAAGGCGTAAACAACACCCGCGTGGTTGTGGGCATGGCCACCTGCGGCATTTCCGCCGGCGCCCGCCCGGTGCTCAACGCCTTTGTGGAAGAGGTCAACAAGGAAAACCTGAACGAAACCGTTACCGTTACCCAAACCGGCTGCATCGGCATTTGCCAATATGAACCGGTGGTGGAAGTGTTCGAGCCCGGCAAAGAAAAAGTCACTTATGTGAAAATGACGGCCGACAAAGCCAAGCGCGTGGTGGCGGAACACCTGAAAAAAGGCAATGTGGTTACCGAATACACCATCGGCAACGTGCAATAACCAACAGCTTATTGGGAGGAATAAATTATGATCCGTTCACATGTTTTGATTTGCGGCGGTACCGGCTGCACCTCGTCCGGCAGTGCCAAACTGATCGACGCCATGGAGCAGGAGCTGACCAGTAAAGGCCTTCAGGACGAGATCAAGATCGTGAAGACCGGCTGCTTTGGTCTGTGCGCTTTGGGCCCGGTCATGATCGTGTATCCGGAAGGCACCTTTTACAGCCGCGTGAGTGTGGATGACATTCCCGAGATCGTGGAAGAACATCTGCTCAAGGGCCGCATTGTGGAGCGGCTGGTGTATAACGAAGCGGCTGACACCGAAACCCACGCCACTTCGCTTAACGAAACCGCGTTTTATAAAAAACAGCGCCGCGTGGCCCTGCGCAACTGCGGCGTGATCAACCCGGAAGTGATCGACGAATACATCGCCGTGGACGGCTATCAGGCGCTGGGCAAGTGCTTGACCGAGCTTTCCCGCGAAGACGTGATCAGCATTCTGGAAAAAAGCGGTTTGCGGGGCCGCGGCGGCGCCGGGTTCCCCACCTTCCGCAAATGGATGTTCGCCATGGGCGGCGAGGGCCAAAAATATGTGGTGTGTAATGCCGACGAAGGCGACCCGGGCGCGTTTATGGACCGTTCCGTGCTGGAAGGCGACCCCCACGCCGTGCTGGAAGCCATGGCCATTGCCGGTTATGTGATCGGCGCCAATCAGGGTTACATTTACGTGCGCGCCGAATACCCCATCGCCGTAAAACGCCTGCAGATCGCCATCACCCAGGCCCGTGAATACGGCCTGCTGGGCAAAGATATTTTCGGCACCGGCTTTGATTTCGATATCGATATCCGTCTGGGCGCCGGCGCCTTTGTGTGCGGCGAAGAAACCGCCCTGCTCACCTCTATTGAAGGCCACCGGGGCGAACCCCGCGTGCGTCCGCCTTTCCCGGCGGTCAAAGGTCTGTTCGGCCGGCCCACCATTATCAACAACGTGGAAACCTACGCCAACATTCCCCAAATCATTTTGAAGGGCGCCGACTGGTTTGCCTCCATGGGCACCGAAAAATCCAAGGGCACCAAAGTGTTCGCCCTGGGCGGCAAAATCAACAACACCGGCCTGGTAGAGATCCCCATGGGCACCCCGCTGCGCGAAGTGATCTATGAGATCGGCGGCAGCATCCCCGGCGGCAAAAAGTTCAAAGCGGCCCAAACCGGCGGCCCCTCCGGCGGCTGTATCCCCGCTTCCCTCATCGATACCCCCGTGGACTATGACTCTCTCATCGCCATCGGCTCCATGATGGGCTCCGGCGGTCTGATCGTTATGGACGAAGACAACTGCATGGTCGATATCGCCAAATTCTTCCTGGAATTTACGGTAGACGAATCCTGCGGCAAATGCACCCCCTGCCGTGAAGGCACCCGCCGCATGCTGGAGATCCTCACCAAGATCACCGAAGGCCGCGGCGAAGACGGCGACATTGAAAAACTGGAAGAACTGGCCAAAACCATCAAGGCGACCGCCCTGTGCGGCCTGGGCCAAACCGCGCCCAACCCGGTGCTTTCCACCCTGCGGTATTTCCGGGATGAATACGAAGCCCATATTTATGAAAAACGCTGCCCCGCCGGCCAGTGCAAAAACCTGCTGCGCTACACCATCATCCCCGAAAAGTGCAAAGGCTGTTCCGCCTGCGCCCGTCAGTGCCCGGCAGACGCTATTTCCGGCGAGATCAAATCGCCCTTCGTTATTGACCAAAGCAAGTGCATCAAGTGCGGCGCCTGTATGGATACCTGCAAATTTGGTGCCATTGAAAAGAAATAAGCAGGGAGGACCACGAATATGATCAATCTTACCATTGACGGCATTGCGGTCAGCGCGCCGGAAGGCTCTACTATTCTGGAGGCCGCCAAGCTTGCCAACATCAATATTCCCACGTTGTGTTACTTAAAAGACGTGCAGCAAATCGGCGCTTGCCGCATTTGCCTGGTGGAAGTGAAAGGCGCCCGCGGTTTGGCGGCGGCCTGCGTAATGCCCATCAGCGAAGGCATGGAAGTGCACACCAACACCCCCGCCGTGCGCATGCACCGCAAACTCAACCTGGAACTGCTGCTGGCCAACCACAACCGGGAATGCACCTCCTGCGTGCGTTCGGGCAACTGCGAACTGCAGGCCCTGTGCCGGGAATACGGGGTAGACGAATATCCCTATGACGGCGCCAAAAAAGAAACCAAGGTAGACGAACTGTCCCCCTCCATCGTGCGGGATAATTCCAAGTGCATCTCCTGCCGGCGGTGCGTTTCCACCTGCAACAAGGTGCAGGCCATCGGCGCCATCGGCGCGGCCCACCGCGGCTTCAACACCACCATCGGCTGTGTGTTCGACCGCAGCCTGGCCGAATCCCCCTGCGTAAACTGTGGCCAATGCATTCTGGCTTGCCCCGTGGGCGCCCTGCATGAAAAAGAAAGCATTGACGACGTGTGGGCGGCCATTCAAAATCCCGACCTGCACGTGGTGGTGCAGCCGGCGCCTGCCGTGCGCGCCACCATCGGCGAAGAATTCGGCCTGCCCATGGGCGTGGCCCAAACCGGCAAACTGGCGGCGGCCCTGCATCGCCTGGGCTTTGATAAGGTGTTCGATACCGACTTTGGCGCCGACCTGACCATTATGGAAGAAGGCACCGAACTCATCGGCCGTCTGTCCGATCCCAACGCCGCCCTGCCCATGATCACCTCCTGCTCTCCCGGCTGGATCAAGTATTGCGAAACCTTCTATCCCGAATTCATTCCCAACCTGTCTTCCTGCAAATCGCCCCACGAAATGCTGGGCGCCACCATCAAAAGCTACTATGCCGAGAAAAACGGCATCGATCCCAAGAGCATTTACGTGGTGTCGGTCATGCCCTGCACCGCCAAAAAGTTTGAAGCCAAACGGCCCGAACTGAGCCACGACGGCATGCAGGACGTAGACGCCGTGCTCACCGTGCGGGAACTGGCCCGCATGATCAAGCAAGCCGGCATCGACTTTGCCCGCCTGCCCGACGCGGACTTTGATTCCGTGCTGGGCGATTCCACCGGCGCGGCGGTCATCTTCGGCGCCACCGGCGGCGTGATGGAAGCGGCCCTGCGCACCGTGTATGAACTGGTTACCGGCAAAACGCTGGAAAGCGTAGACTTCCAAGCCGTGCGCGGCACCGAAGGTATTAAGGAAGCCGAAGTGGACCTGAACGGCCGTGTGGTGCGCGTGGCGGTGGCTCACAGCACCGGCAACGCCAAAAAACTGCTGGATGCGGTGAAAGCCGGCGAAAAGCAGTATGATTTCATCGAGATCATGGGCTGCCCCGGCGGCTGCGTAACGGGCGGCGGCCAACCCATCGTGCATTCCCGCGACTTAATGTACATCGACGTGAAGGCTACCCGCGCCAAGGCGCTGTATGACGAAGATTCCGGCAAAGCCCTGCGCAAGTCTCACGAAAATCCCTCCATCAAAAAGGTGTATGACGAATACTTTGAAAAGCCCGGCAGCCACAAGGCGCACGAGCTGCTGCATACCCACTATGTAGCCCGCAAAAAATACGAATAATCCTTTTTAAAAACGCAAAAACACCGGACTCACGCCAAACGGCAGGGGTCCGGTGTTTGTTTTTTGTTCAGCGGTCGCTTTCCCGCACGGGGGGCGCAAAATGCACAAAAGCGTCCACCATTTTGGGGTGCTGTATCACAAAGTGGATGGTGGGGGACTTGTTTTTGGAAACCAGCACGCACCGGCGGCTGATCACGGCGTAACTGATGTTGCGAAAAGCGGGGGCCGGGTTTTGGGTGAGGGTGCAGCCGGCATACGCTTCGGCAAACTGCCGGGTCTGGCGCAGGTGGGCGTTATACTGGGCGGGCGTGTAAGCAATATCCCGGGTGCAAAACAGTTCGGCCACCGCCAGGGTGGGCGGATGGGCGGCCAGCTCCTCCTGTTCGGGCGCCGGGATCTCCAGCGCCAGCGTGTGGGAGGCCAGCAGCCCTTCCACCGCCGCCCGCAGCCGCCGGTGAAAGGCGGCAATGGCTTCGGCTTCGGGGCCGGTTATGGCGTTGTGGGCCAAAATTTCGGCCAGCAGCGCTTCGCTTGCGGTAAACAGGGGCAGGCCGCCGCACACCATTTGGCGGTCCCGGTCAAAGGTGCTCCAAAACCATTGCCAAAAGGCTTCCTGCCGTTCACTGCGATAAATCTGCATCAGCGGCAGGGCCCGGTCCAGCAGCTGCCGGGCTCTGGCCCGGTAATAGCGCAGATCGTCCCGGTTGTTGGTCAGGGTGTAGCGCCCTTTTTCGTGAAACCCCGCCACCGCTTCGCCCGCCAGGGCGGCGGCGCCCGAAACCTTCAGCAAATGCAAAAAAATCCGGCTTTGGGAAGCGGGCAAATAATAGGGGTCGATCTGCCCGGTCATATACATGGGCAGGTTGCTTTCCATACCCAGCATCATTTCGGCAAAGGGGCGGTTCACGTCGTGTACCAGGTGCAGGTGCAGGCCTTTTTTCAGCATGGCGGCCATGCCGAACATCCATTTTTTGGGAAAATCCGGGTCTTTCGCCATGGCTTCCATGGGCATATCGCTGTAAAGGATCACGTCCTCCCGGCTTTTGGAAAGAACGGTGGCTTTCAAAAAGTCCAGCTCGCTTTCCATCATGCTGGCAAGGCCCGTGTATTGCCGCCGGGTGGGCAGGTGAAAGGGCACCGTGGGAATGCGCATATCGTTAAAATGAATGGCGGCCACGTATTCGTCCAGATCAAAGGCGTCCAGTTTTTCCAAAAAATTGCCCAGCGGCCGGGGCGCCCGGGAGGTGTTGGAACCCAGCCAGTCGGCCACCGCCGCAGTGGCCCGGGCCGGGTCTGCCAGCGTTTGGGGGTCAAGGCCGGTCACGTCCGCCAGAGCCGCCTGCCGCCGTTCGTCGCCGCTGTGTTCCACCGCAAACCGGGCCACCTTTTCGCAAAAGGCGGCCAGGTCGGCCGGCCGCCGCTTGCCGCTCAGCACCCGGGAAATGTAAGAGGGATCATAGTGCATCTCCCGCGCCAGCTCATTGCGGTTGATGGCGCAGCTGTCAAATAACTGCTGCAAATTGTGGCGAAATGCCTCCTGCGAAACCGTCAGCCCGTCGTTCACTGTGTTGCGCAGCGCTTCCAGCACGGCCGCTTCGTCCGCCGGTTGGCCGGCTTGCCGGGCCAGGGCCGCCAGACCCGCAGCCAGCCGGGGCAGGGCGTCGCCGTTCGGGCCGGGAGTGCGCCGGCCGGTGCGGTAGCGGCTGATGGTGCTGGGGGCCATACCGGCGGATTCGGCCAGTTGTTTATCGTTGCAGCCCACCCGGGCCATGTGTTCGCTCAACTGTTGGGCAAATGTCATACGCTCGACCTCCTTCTTCTTATAGTATAAGCATAATTGCCAATTTGTCAATGCCAAATCAGGCAATTCTCTTGTGTGCGCTTATTCATTTTGTATAATGGTATTATCAATGGAAAAGCGGTATACGAATCATACAATGCCGGCCGAGCCGGAGAAATACAGAATAAACGGAGGTAAAACGATATGCAAAAAGGCAAAAAACTGCTGGCGGTGCTGCTGGCCGTGTGCTTAACGGCTCTGCTGCCGGTAACGGCGCTGGCCGCCAACAACGGGCCCGCGCCCGGTTTTAAAGACGAAGAAAGCGGCATGGTTTGGAACTACAGCTATCTCTTGCTGGTCCCGCTGGACGACCACTTTGAACAAAAAGTCGACGGCGACGGCGAAGGGATCGTCTACGCCGCCTACAGCAACGCCACCAAGGGTGAAACGCCCCGCGGCGCTTCCTACGACCTGGCCACCAACACCCTCACGCTCACCGATTTTAAGGGCAAATACGTGATCGAAGCCAACGCCATGGGCGACGATTTCACCATTCGCGTGGTGGGCGAATGCGAAGTGGCCTACATTTTGGTTTGGGGCTCGGGCTACGGCGGCAATTTGACTCTGTCCGGCAGCGGTCATTTGGTGGTGAACCCCACCAGGTTCTTCGTCAACGGCATCCGCTTTAACGCCGAAAGCTGCCAGCCCGTGCTGCGGGTGAATACCGGCGTTACGGCCGACGTTTACGGCGGCGATAACGCGGTGGCCTTTTCGGGCATGGAAGAGGACGCTTCCCACGCGCTGTTTGCTTTGGCCAACGGCCAAAAGCCGGCGGTGAATAAAGAAGGCGCTTATTATGAAATGGGCAAGCAGGTCCGGGGTTATGAGATCACCGACGCAGTGAAGAACACCGAAGTGTTCTTCGGCCACCGGGCCACCAGCAACCGGGATCCGGGCGGCATTTACACGGCCGACCTGACCAAACGCACCTGGGAAGATCCCGACAAACCGGATGAAACCTTTTATGATATCGTAAAATATATTTACAGCGAAGAACTGGGTATTTACGCACCTGACTGGGCGTATATGCACGACAACGGCAACGATTACGGCGATATTGAGATCGGCGTGGACGAATTTGCCGATTCGGAGTTTTCGCTGGTGACCGATGGAGACGGCGATCCGGTCAATTTGGAGGGCCACGGTTTCGGAAAGTACGACGGACTTTACGGCGACGTATATCACGGCCCCAGCGGAGATTATATGGTGGCGTTCGACTATTCCGAAACGCCCCCGGCGGAAAACTGGTACACCATGCGTGACGTGATGGGCATCACCGTCGTCACGCCGGTAAGCCTTTCTGCCGATGAACGCAGCCAAATGCAGCCGACGACCGAGCGGGTCGAAATAGAAGGCCTGGTCAATTACCTGACCCGGGATAAAGATCTGCATTTCGGCGGCGGCACCGCCGGCGGTGATGTGGACGGCAACGGTGTGACCGACGCCCGGGACGCCCTGCTGGTGCTCAAACACGCCGTGGGCAAAGGCAAACTCACCGACGCCCAAAAAGCCATTGCCGATTTGAACGGCGACAGCAAGATCGACGCGGTAGACGCCCTCATCATTCTCAAAATTGCCGTAGGCAAAGCATAAGTCTTGTTCACCTCTCGCGGCTCGGCGGAACTTTTGTTCCGTTGGGCCGTGTTTTTTTGTTGTTTTCGGGCCACACTACCGGGGGCGGCACGGGCTTGACACACGGCCCGAACGTGGTATAATAAATCTATTATGGGGCGGTGTCCCATTTGTTGTACATCCACGTTTTGTAAGAAAGGTTGAAGGGCATGCGTTTTATCAAGCGTTTGCTCACACCGCTGGCCATTGCGGTGTGGGACGGTGTTTCGGCCGGCGTTTCGCTGTATGTGGCGTTGCTGCTGTCCTATTATGCCGGCATTCCCAATTATTACCGCACCTATTTGTGGCTGTTTTCGCTGGCGCTGGCGGCGGTGGTCGTCTTTTTCAATCTCATCTGCGGCTGTTATACCCGGGTGTGGTCTTCCATGGGCCTGCGGGATATCGCCTTGCAGTTTTTGGCCATCGGCCTCACGGCGGCCACCGGCCTGCTGGTGAACTGGGGCGCCAACGTGCGCTTCAACACCAGTTTTTTGACCCGCAACACCTATATTATCTGGATCTTGCTCATGCTCATCCTCTCCTTTGTGGGGCGGGCGTTTTTGCGGGTGCTCACCCGCCTGCGGGCGGCGGTGCGCAACAACCGCCTGCCCGTCACCCCCGTGGTGGTTTACGGCGCGGGCGAAGCCGGCAGTTATTTGGTTTCGTCCGGGGCGAGCAACGCGGTCACCCGCATTCGCGTTATGGCGTTTATCGACGATAACCCCGCCCTGCAGGGCCGCAAGGTGGGGGGCGTTAAGGTGGCCGGCGGATTTGATTCTTTGGCCGCCACCATTGAACAAACCGGCGCCCGGCAGGTGATCGTGGCCATTCCCACCGCCTCCCGGCGGCTGCTGCAAAACACGCTGGAAGTGTGCAAACAAAAAAATTGCATGCTGCGCCGCTTCGGCACCATCGACGACGCCGATCCGTCGGATATGAAGGTGTCCGATATCAACCTGGAAGACCTGCTGCACCGGGGCAGCGTGCAGCTCAACATGGCCATGGTGGAGGACTTTGTGCGCGATAAAACCGTGCTGGTGTCCGGCGGGGCCGGTTCCATCGGCAGCGAATTGTGCCGGCAGGTGCTGCGGTTTGGCTGTGAACGGCTGGTGGTGTTCGATTTTAACGAAAACGGCCTGTTCCACATCGGCAACGAACTGCGGGAACAGTACGACGGCCGGTTTGAACTGCGGCTGGGCTCCATTCGGGACCGGGAACGGCTGAACGAGGTGTTCACCGAGTTTTCGCCCCAAATCGTGTTTCACGCCGCCGCCCACAAGCACGTGCCCATGATGGAACTCAACCCCCGTGAAGCGGTGAAAAACAACGTGATGGGCACCGTGAACATGTGCCAGATCGCCATCACCCACGGGGTGCAAAAATTCATCACCATTTCCACCGACAAAGCGGTGAATCCCACCAACATCATGGGGGCCACCAAGCGTATAACGGAACTAATCATGCAGCTTATGGAGCCCCAGTCGGACACGGAATTTGCCGCCGTGCGGTTCGGCAATGTGCTGGGGTCTAACGGCAGCGTGGTGCCTTTTTTCAAACAGCAAATCGAAAAAGGCGGCCCGGTCACGGTCACCCATCCCCAAATGCGCCGGTATTTCATGACCATTCCGGAAGCCTGCCAGCTGGTGCTGGAAGCCGGCGCCATGGCGGGGGGCGGCGAAATCTTTGTGCTGGATATGGGTGAACCGGTGCTCATTTCCGACCTGGCGCGGGATATGATCCGCTTGTCTGGGCTGGAACCGGACGTGGATATTCAAATTGTGTATACCGGCCTGCGCCCCGGTGAAAAATTGTTTGAAGAAATATCGCTGGCGGAAGAGGACGTGGATCACACCGCCAACAAAAAGATCATGATCATGAAGCCGGTGGAATTTGACCAGCAATGGCTGGCACAAACGGTCAAGCAGTTGGAGCAGGCGGTGGCCGACGAAGACGATCCCGCCATGTTCCGGCGGGTGAAAGAACTGGTGCCCACCTTTCAGCACGAATCCTTACAGCATTAACGGGAGAACGCTATGTATTACGAACAGTTACTGCAAAAAATCGAAGATCGCACCGCCACCCTGGGGGTGCTGGGCCTGGGCTATGTGGGTCTGCCCCTGGCGGTAGAAAAAGCCAAAGCCGGCTTTGCCGTGGTGGGGTTTGACGTGCAAAGCCGCAAGGTGCGGTTGGTGAACGAAGGCCATAATTACATCGGCGACGTGGTAGACAGCGACCTGGCGGCGCTGGTGCAGGCCGGCCGCCTGACCGCCACCGACGACTTTGCCCGGCTGGCGGCTTGCGACTGTGTGGCCATTTGCGTGCCCACCCCGCTGGACGAGCATTTTCAGCCCGATATTTCTTATGTAAAAAATTCGGCCGAGCAGATCGCCCGTTACGCCCACAAGGGCATGCTTATTGTGCTGGAAAGCACTACCTATCCCGGCACCACGGAAGAAGTGATATTGCCCCTGCTCACCCAAAAGGGCTTCACGGTGGGGAAGGATATCTTCCTCGCCTTTTCGCCCGAGCGGGTAGACCCGGGCAACAAGCAGTATAAAACCAAAAACACCCCCAAAGTGGTGGGGGGCGTCACCCCCCGGTGCGGCGCGCTGGCGGCGGCCATTTACCGCAGCGTGCTGGCAGGGGACGTTACGGTGGTTTCCGGCCCCAAGGTGGCCGAAATGGAAAAAATCTTAGAAAACACCTTCCGCAACATCAACATTGCCCTGGCCAATGAAATGGCGGTGCTGTGCCACCGCATGGGCATTTCGGTGTGGGAGGTCATCGACGCCGCCAAAACCAAGCCCTACGGCTTCATGGCCTTTTATCCCGGCCCCGGCCTGGGGGGCCACTGCATTCCCATCGATCCCTTTTATTTGACCTGGAAGGCACGGGAATACCAATATCACACCCGGCTGATCGAATCGGCGGGCGAGATCAACACCGGCATGCCGGAATATTGCGTGGCCCGCGTGGCCGATCTGCTCAACCGGCAGGCCAAGCCCCTGCGGGGGTCTAACGTGCTGGTGCTGGGCGCGGCCTATAAAAAGGATATTGACGACGTGCGGGAATCCCCCGCCCTGGAACTGATGCGCCTGTTTAACGAAAAAGGGTGCCTGCTTTCGTATCACGATCCCTTTGTGCCGCAAATCAACTACAAAGGGCTTGCGCTGGCCAGTCAGCCGCTCACGGCGCAAACACTGCAAGCGGCCGACGTGGTGGTCATCGCCACCGACCATTCCGCGTTTGATCCGCACATGATCGTTTCAAACGCCAATTTGGTGTTCGACAGCCGCAATCTCACTGCCGGCATACAGGCCGATAATCTGGAAAGGCTGTGAGCCTATGCATCACATTGATCCAACGGCCCAAATCGGGCAATACTGCGTGATCGGGCGCAACGTCACCATCGGCGCGGGGGCGGTCATCGGCCACCACGTGGTCATTCACGACGATACGGTGGTGGGGGACCGCACGCGGATAGACGATTTTGCCTGCCTGGGCAAAACGCCGCTGGCCGCCGCCCGTTCGGCCGTTACCAAACAAAGCGATCTTGCGCCCTGCGTGATCGGGCCGGACTGTCTCATCGGTACCGGCGCGGTGATCTACCGGGGCTGCACCCTGGCCCACCACGTGCTGGCCGCCGACCACGCCACCCTGCGGGAGCGGGTCACGGTGGGGCACCACACCATTGTGGGGCGGGGCGTTTGTGTGGAATGCGACTGCACCGTCGGCGCGGGCTGCAAGATCCAAACCAACGCCTACATCACCGCCTATTCCACCGTGGGCGACTGTGCTTTCATCGCCCCCGGCGTGGTTACCAGCAACGATAACGCCGCCGGCCGGGGCGCCGACCGGTTTGCGCATTTTAAGGGCGTAACGGTGGAACCCGGCGGCCGCATCGGCGCCGGCGCGGTGATCTTGCCGGGCAAAACCGTGGGCCGGCAGGCGCTGGTGGCCGCCGGCAGCGTGGTCACCCACAACGTGCCCCCCGCCACGGTAGTGGCCGGCGTGCCCGCCCGCCCTTTGCGGCCGGTGCCTGCCGAACAACTGCTTTCCGAACAAGAACTTTTGCAAGCAAAGGAAGAAACCGAATGAAACTGCGTTATGCGCTTATCGGCTGCGGGCGCATTGCCCCCAACCATATTGCCGCCGTGCTCAACCATGCCGACCGGCTGGAACTGGCGGCGGTGTGCGATCCGCACCCCGAGCGGATGGAAGCGGTGCTGGCGCCGGTGCAAAACCCGGCTGTGCAGCGCTTTACCGACTATCGCCGCATGCTGCAAACGGTGCGCCCCGACCTGTGCGCCGTGGCGACCGAAAGCGGCCTGCACGCCGCCATCGGGCTGGACTGTTTGCAGGCGGGCTGTCATCTGATCGTGGAAAAGCCCATCGCCCTTTCCCTGGCCGACGCCGACGCCATGATCGCCCTGGCGGAGCAGAAGGGGCTGGTGCTGTGCGCCTGCCATCAAAACCGTTTCAACAAATCCATTCAAAAAATCCGCGCCGCGGTGGAAGCGGGCGCTTTCGGCACCCTGCTGCACGGGGCGGCCCACATTCGCTGGGCCCGCAACGAAGCCTACTACCGTCAGGCTCCCTGGCGGGGCACCTGGGCGCAGGACGGCGGCGCGCTGATGAATCAGTGCATTCATAACATCGACCTGCTGCGGTGGATGCTGGGAGACGACCTGACCCAGGTGATGGCCTACACCGACCGGCTGGCCCACCCCTATATTCAGGCGGAAGACCTGGGCCTGGCGGTGCTTAAATTCGGCAACGGAGCCTACGGCCTGGTGGAAGGCACCACCAACGTGTTCCCCAACAATCTGGAAGAAACCCTTTACCTGTTCGGCACGGCCGGCACGGTCAAAGCGGGGGGCCGGTCGGTCAACCGCATAGAGGAATGGCGCTTTGCCGGCGAAACCGACCCCGACGGGGTAAAGGCCGCCTTTTCGGAAGACCCGCCCAACGTGTACGGCTTCGGCCACACCCCGCTGTATGCGGACGTGATAGACGCCATCGGCAATCACCGCCCTGCCGCGGTAGACGGCCGGGCCGGCCGCCGGGCGCTGGAAACGGTGCTGGCCATTTACCGTTCGGCTGCCTTGAACGCCCCGGTGGATCTGCCTTTGACCGACGCTTCCACTTTGGAATTTGAAGGGCGTTTTGCATGAACATTCTGTATATTGAACACTATGCCGGCTCCGACCGGTACGGCATGGAATTCCGCCCCTACTATCTGGCCCGGGAATGGGTCAAGCTGGGACACAACGTCACCATTCTGGCGGCCGACCGGTCTCATTTGCGCCGCCGCAACCCCGTTATACAAAAAGATTTTACCGAAGAAACGGACGCCGGCGTGCGGTTCGTGTGGCTCAAAAGCCGCCCCTATCGCCGCAACGATCTGTTTCGGGTGGCCAACATGCTGGGCTTTGTGAAAAAAATCAAAAAGAACGCCGCGTTCATCGCCCAAACCTACCGGCCGGACGTGATCATTCATTCCTCCACCTATCCCATGGACGTGTACGCCGCCCAGGCGGTCAAGGCCCATTGCGGCGCCCCCTGCTTTTACGAGATCCACGATCTGTGGCCCCTTTCGCTGCTTATGCTGGCGCCCCGGGTGGGGGAGAAAAACCCGGTGATCCGTTATGTGCAAAAGGCGGAAGACGCCTGTTACGCGTTGGATGACGGGGTGATTTCCATCCTGCCCGGCGCCGACCGGCACATACGGGAGCGGGGCTATGCCGACATACCCTTCACCTGCGTGCCCAACGGGGTGGTGCTGGCGCCGCCGGCCGATCCCGTTGCTTTAGAACCGACCGCAGCCGCCGCGCTGGAAGACCTGCGCCGCCGGGGCCGGTTTATTGTGCTGTATGCCGGAGGCCACGCCCGTTCCAACGCGCTGGACTGTTTTGTGCAGGCCGCCGATTTGGTGAACGACGCGGTGCAGCTGGTGCTGGTGGGCAAGGGCGACCAAAAGCAGCGGCTGATGGAACTGGCGGCGGGCAAGCCCAACGTAACCTTTTTGCCCCCCGTTGCCAAAGAGCAGATACCCGCTTTGCTGGCCATGGCCGACTGCCTGTATCTGGGAGCCAAAAACCACCCCTTGTATGAATACGGGGTGGGCATGAATAAAATATTCGATTATATGCTGGCCGCCAAGCCGGTGCTCAACGGCGTGCGGTCGGCGGGCAACCCGTTGGACCTTTCGGGCTGCGGGCTCACCCTGCCGCCCGAAAATGCCGCCGCCCTGGCCGAAGGCATTGAAACCCTGCGCCGCATGACGCCCCAACAGCGGGCCCAAATGGGCCAAAAGGGGCGTGACTACGTGGTGGCCCATCACGATTACCGGGTGCTGGCCAGACAGTTCTTGCAGGCTATCACCCCGGTAGAAAGGAACGAAACGCCGTGAAGATACGAGAAGAATTTTTGCCCTATTGCCGGCCCTGCTACGGCGCCGCCGAGCTGGACGGTATGGCCGACGCCATCCGCTCCGGCTGGTGGTCCCGGGGGCCCAAGGTGGCGGCGTTTGAACAGGCTTTTGCCGAACGTGTGGGGGCGCGGCACGCGCTGGCCCTCAATTCCTGCACGGCGGGGCTGTTTTTGGGGCTTAAGCTGTATGATCTCCAACCGGGGGATCAGGTCATCACCACCCCCCTCACCTTTTGCGCCACCGCCAACGTGATCGTGCACAACGGCGCCACCCCCGTGTTTGCCGACGTGGACCCGGTCACCGGCCTGATCGACCCGGCGCAGATCGAGCAAAAGATCACCCCCAAAACCAAGGGCGTTTTGCCGGTGCATTATGCCGGCCGCGCCTGCGATATGGACGCCATCAACGCCCTGGCGGACAAGCACGGCCTGTTTGTGCTGGAAGACGCCGCCCACGCGGTATATACCACCTATGCCAACGGCAACTGGGTGGGCAACACCCGCAACACGGTGGCCTTTAGTTTTTACGCCACCAAAAACCTGGCCGTGGGGGAAGGCGGCATGCTCACCACCAACAACGCCGCTTTGTTTGAGCGGGCGCAAAGGCTTTCGCTTCACGGCATGAGTCGGGACGCCTGGAAGCGGTTTTCCGCCGCCGGTTCCTGGCGGTACGACGTGGTGGAAGCCGGCTATAAATACAACATGACCGACCCCGCCGCCGCCCTGGGCCTTGCCCAGCTGGACCGGCTGGAGACCATGCAGCAGCGGCGGCTGGCCATCGCCAACGCCTATAACGCCGCTTTTGCCGACCTGCCGGGGATCACCCCCCTGCCAAGCGGGCCTTTCGGCCGCAACGCCTGGCATTTGTATATGCTGCTGGTCGACCCCGCCCGGTGCGGCTTTACCCGGGATCAGCTTATCGAACAACTGCACGACGTGTACCGGGTGGGCACCAGCGTGCATTATATGCCGGTGCATTTGCACCCGTTTTACCGCCAAACCTTCGGCACCCGGCCGGGCGACTGCCCCCATGCGGAAGCCCTGTTCGCCCAAATGGTTTCGCTGCCGTTGTATCCGTCTATGACCGAGGAGGACGTGACCTATGTATGTGAAGCAGTTCGCGCAGTTGCCGCCCGCTTTGCAGCGTGAAGCGGTGCGCCCCTATTTTGACTATTTGCGCACCAAGCGGGCCACGCTGGCGGTCAAACGGGCGGGGGATGTGGTGATCGCCTCGCTGCTGCTGGTGCTGTTGTCGCCCGCCATGGCGGTGGGGGCCGCCGCCGTTAAACTCACTTCGCCCGGCCCTTTGTTTTATAAACAGCAGCGGGTGGGGCTGTACGGCAAACCCTTTGCCATTTATAAATTCCGCACCATGGTGCAAAACGCCGACCGGATGGGCGCCGCCGTAACGGTGGGCGAGCGGGACCCCCGCATCACCAAAGCCGGGCGTTGGCTGCGCACCACCCGCATTGATGAATTTCCCCAAATGCTCAACGTGTTAAAAGGGGATATGACCATTATCGGCACCCGGCCGGAGGTGCCCCGCTACGTGGCGGCCTATACCGACGAAATGCTGGCCACCCTGCTGCTGCCCCCCGGCTGTTCGGGGGCCGCCAGCATCGCCTACCGGTACGAAAACGAAATGCTCAAAAACGCCGCCGACCCGGAACGGCAGTATATCGACGTGATCTTGCCGGACAAAATGGCCATCAATTTAGACTATTTGCGCCGGTTTTCAGCCGGGCAGGATCTGCTGCTCATGCTCAAAACCATCGGCTGTGTGTTTCATAAATAAAAAGGAGAGACCTATGCAGTTTATTGATTTGGCCGCTCAGCAGGCCCGCATAGCCCCCCGGCTTGCCGAAGCGATGCGGCAGGTGCTGGCCGAAGGCCGGTATATCGGCGGGCCTCAGGTGGCGGAACTGGAACAGCGCCTGGCCGCCTATGTGGGGCGGCGGTTTTGCATTGCCTGCGCCAGCGGGACCGACGCGCTCATTCTGCCCTTGCTTGCTATGGGCGTCGGCCCGGGTGACGCGGTGTTTGTGCCCGATTTCACCTTTTTTGCCACGGCCGAAGCGGTGGCGGCGGTGGGGGCCGTTCCCGTGTTTGTGGACGTGCGGCCCGATACCTATAATATGGACCCGGACGATCTGCGCCGCAAAATAGAAGCCGTGCGGGCCGCCGGCGAACTGACCCCCCGGGCGGTCATTCCGGTGGACCTGTTCGGTCAACCGGCGGACTATACCGCCCTGCTGCCCCTGGCCGCCCAATACGGCCTGCGGGTGATAGAAGACGCCGCTCAGGGCTTTGGCGGCACCTGGCAGGGCCGCAAGGCCTGCGCCTTCGGTGACGTTTCGGCCACCTCTTTTTTCCCGGCCAAGCCTTTGGGCTGTTACGGCGACGGGGGCGCCATGTTTACCGACGATCCCGCCCTGGACGCCCTGCTGCGTTCCCTGCGGGTGCACGGCAGTGATCCCGCCGATAAATACAACAACCTGCGGGTGGGCCGCAATTCCCGGCTGGACACCCTGCAGGCGGCGGTTTTGCTGTGCAAACTGGAAGTGTTTAGCGACGAACTGGCCGCCCGCCACGCCGCGGCCGCCCGGTACGATCAACTGCTGGGGCCGCTGGCGGGCATACCGGCGGTGGCGCCGGGCGCCACGTCGTCTTACGCCCAATATACCCTGCGCCTGCCCCAGCCGGCCCGCCGGCCGGCGGTCATAGCGGCCCTGCGGGAACAGGGCGTGCCGGCCATGGTGTATTATCCCCGGCCCCTGCACGCCCAAACCGCCTTTGCGGGCGCCCCTGACTACGGTCCCTGCCCGGTGGCGGAAGCCGCCGCCGCCGCGGTGCTTTCGGTGCCCATGCACCCCTATTTGACCCCTGCGGATCAAACTGCCGTGGGCCGCGCTTTGGCGGCGGCCCTGGCGTAACAAAAAGGAGGCGTTTCCCCCATGCCCGGTACCAGCGGCAACAAAGTGAAACTTTTGCATTTGATCGATATTTTCCGCCATCAGACCGATGAAGACCATCCCATGGACGCGGAAGACCTGATCGACGCCCTGAGCCGCTTCGGCATCACGCCCGAACGCAAATCGGTGTACCGCGACGTGGAAACGCTGCGGGATTACGGGCTGGACATTATTCACACCCACCAGCCCAAAAGCGGCTACTTTTTGGGGAGCCGGGACCTGCAGCTGGCCGAGATCCGGCTGCTGATCGACGCGGTGCTGTCCGCCGGGTTCATCACGCCCAAAAAAAGTGTGGAACTGGTGGAAAAACTCAAGGGCCTGTGCAGTCGCCACCAGGCGGCGGAGCTGGACCGGCAGATCTACATAGAACGCCGCAAAAAGCAAAAAAACGAAGAAATATACTATACCATCGATACCATCAACCACGCGGTGGAACGGGGCAAGAAAATCACGCTGGAATACGGCCGCCGTGTGCTGGACGCCGCCGGCCGGGTGCGTTTTTCCAAGCGGGTGTTTACCGTGAGCCCTTACGCCATGCTGTGGTTTGACGACCGGTATTACCTGATCTGCAATCACGAAAAATACAACGACCTGATGCACCTGCGGCTGGACCGGATGCGCCGGGTAAAACTGCTCAGCGAACCCAGCCGTTCTTTTGAAGAGGTTTGCGACTACCGGGGCTTTTTTGACGTGGCCGATTATGCCGGCCGCCTTTCCAACGCCTTTGGCGGCACCCCCATGATGATAGAACTGTTGTGCCGGGACGATATGCTGGAACCGGTGCTGGACCGCTTCGGAGACGACGTGACCGTGCGTCGCCACCGGCCGGGCGCCTTTTTGCTGCGCACCAAAGTCGCCGTGAGCGACGGTCTGGTGCACGACATTCTCAACTTCGGCGCCGGGGTAGAGGTGAAGTCCCCCGCCGGCCTGCGCCGGCGCGTGGCCGAAACGGTGAGCGAACTGGCCGCCGCCTATGGCGAAAAAGCCCGTTAACGCCCGCCGGCGGAAAGGAGACGGTTGCCATGGACCAAACCATCGCCACCCTGCAGCAGTGGATCGACCGGGTCGAAAACATTGTGTTTTTCGGCGGCGCGGGCGTTTCCACCGAAAGCGGCGTGCCCGATTTTCGCAGCAAAGACGGGCTGTATAACCAAAAGGACGTGCAGTTTGAACGCTACACCCCGGAATATTTGCTCAGCCACACCTGCCTTGTGCGGGAACCGGCGGTGTTTTTTGCCTTTTACCGCCAAAAAATGGACGCCCGCCGCGTGCAGCCCAACGCCGCCCACCGCTATTTGGCCGCGCTGGAAGCCGCCGGCAAGCTGGCCGGCGTTATCACCCAAAACATCGACGGCCTGCACCAAAAAGCGGGCAGCCGCCGGGTGTATGAGATCCACGGCACCACCGCCCGCAACTATTGCATGGCTTGCGGCAAACCCTTTGCCGCCGACTATTTATTCACTTCGCCCGACCCGGTGCCCCGGTGCGCTTGCGGGGGCGTGGTGCGGTGCGACGTAACATTATATGAAGAAGCCCTGCCCGAAGCGGCCGTGCAGGGGGCGCTGGCCGCCATGCGCCGGGCCGATCTGCTCATCATCGGCGGCACGTCTCTCACGGTGTATCCCGCCGCATCGTTCATTTCGTATTTCACCGGCTCCCGCCGGGTGGTCATCAACCGGGATCCTTTGGCGCTGCCGCCCTTTGGGGGGCAAACCCTGCAAATCAACGCCCCCATCGGGCAGGTGTTCGGCCAACTGACCCGGCCCTGACGGCCCGCCGCCGCTTTTTTGCAAAAAACGCAAAATTGGGGGTTGCGCCGCCGCCGTTGTTTATGTATAATAAATAAGATAATATAGGCAATACAGCAGCTCGACCTATAGGGTCGCAAAAACGGGAGGTTCAAAACCATGCCTTTGGTCAACACAAAAGAAATGTTTCGCAAAGCGTATGAAGGCGGCTATGCCATCGGCGCTTTCAACATCAACAATATGGAGATCATTCAGGGGATCATAGACGCCTGCGCCCAAAACAAAGCGCCGGTCATCCTGCAAGTCTCCTCCGGCGCCCGCAAATATGCCCGGCACGACTATCTGCTTGCGCTGGTGAAGGCGGCCGAACGGGAAACCAGGCTGCCCATCGCCCTGCACCTGGACCACGGCCCGGATTTTGAAACCTGCCAGGCGTGTATCGACGGCGGCTTCACTTCGGTCATGATCGACGGCAGTTCGCTGCCGTATGAAGAAAACGTGGCTCTCACCAAAAAAGTGGTGGAATACGCCCATCCCCGCGGCGTTACGGTAGAAGGCGAACTGGGCCAGCTGGCCGGCGTGGAAGACGACGTGAACGTTTCGGCGGAAGACGCTTCTTACACCAACCCCGCCCAGGTAGAAGATTTTGTTACCCGCACGGGTGTGGATTCGCTGGCCATCGCCATCGGCACCAGCCACGGCGCCTATAAATTCAAGCCCGGCCAAAAACCCCAGCTGCGGTTTGATATTCTGGAAGAAGTATCCCGCCGGCTGCCCGGCTTCCCCATCGTGCTGCATGGCGCTTCCAGCGTTTCGCAGGAGCACGTGGCCATTGTGAACCAATACGGCGGCCAAATGCCCGACGCCATCGGCATTCCGGAAGACATGCTGCGCAAAGCGTCTTCCATGGCCGTGTGCAAGATCAATATCGATTCCGACCTGCGCCTGGCTATGACGGCCGGCATCCGCCGCCACTTTGCCCAGCATCCGGAGCATTTCGATCCCCGTCAATATCTGGGCGAAGCGCGGGAAGAGATCCGCAAAACCGTTGAACATAAGTTGATCCACGTGCTGGGCAGTGCCGGCCGTGCTGAATAAATCTTTGCATCATCAATTCGTAACAGGAGGATATACCTATGATTACTGCAGGCGATTTCCGAAACGGAGCAACCTTTGAAATGGACGGTGGCGTTTACCAGGTCATCGAATTCCAACACGTTAAACCCGGCAAGGGCGCCGCGTTTGTGCGCACCAAATTCAAAAACGTCATCACCGGCGCCGTGGTGGAAAAAAGCTTTAACCCCACCGAAAAATTCCCCACCGCCTTTATTGAACGCAAAGAAATGGAATATTCTTACAGCGACGGCGACCTGTACTACTTTATGGATCAGGAAACCTATGAACTGGTGCCCATCAACGCCGCCGACCTGGGCGACAACTTCAAATTCGTAAAAGAAAACATGATCTGCCGCATTTTGTCCTACAAGGGCAAGGTGTTCGGCGTGGAACCCCCCACCTTTGTGGAACTGACCGTTACCGCCACCGAACCCGGCGTGCGGGGCGACACCGCCACCAATGTGACCAAACCCGCCACGCTGGAAACCGGCGCCGAGATCCGGGTGCCCATTTTCATCAACGAAGGCGACGTGATCCGTGTAGACACCCGCTCGGGCGAATACATGGAGCGCGCTTAATATTCAACATAACGGGAACGGAGGATTATTACCATGACCATTACCGAAAAAGTTGCCTATTTAAAAGGCGTGGCCGATACGCTGGAGCTTTCGGCCGGGGATAAAAAAGATCAGCTCATCGTATCTATGATCGATGCGCTGGAGGAAATGGCCCTCACCGTCAGCGATCTGGAAACCTCGCTGGACGCGCTGGGCGCGCAGGTAGACGAGATCGATGAAGATCTGGGCGCGGTGGAAGAAGAATTCTACGGTCTGGACGATGAATGCGACGGCGACTGCGACTCCTGCGATGAAGATTGCGACTGCGCGCAGGCTATTTGCCCCCAATGCGGCGCCGAGATCCATATCGATTTTGACGATCTGGAAGAAGGCAAGCCCATCATCTGCCCCGAATGCGACGCCAAATTGGACTTTGAACTGGTGGATGACGAAGATGACGAAACGGAATCGGACGACGAATAAGGCCTTGCTGCGCGGGGTCGCCGTTGTTCTGAGCGTTTGTGTGCTCACGGGGCTGTCGGCGTGTGCCGCCGGCCCCGTTTTGCCGCCCCAAAGCCGGGTTTCGCCCACCGACGTGACCGCCGCCGCCGTGCCCTGCATCGATAACACGGTGCTGCACAACGGCAAAACGCTGTATGACTATTACAGCGAAAATAACGATACCATCGGCTGGCTGACCATTGACGGCATCTTGACCGACAACGTGGTCATGCTCGGGCAGGATAAGCCCTACGAACAGGGCGACGACGGCATCAACCACTACCTGAACTACGATTTTTCTCATCAGGCCAGCCGGGCGGGGGAACTGTATATCGACGCCCGCTGCCGCATCACCTATAACAGCATGAGCCAGAACATGACCGTTTACGGCCACCATATGCGCAACGGCACCATGCTGGCGGGGCTGGACTATTATGTAAAAGAATCCTATTTTCAGGATCACCAGTACATGACCTTTCAAACCCTGTGGCACACCTATCACTTCCGGGTGTTCGGCGTGTTCATCGTCAACCTCAAGGTCAAGTCAGACGCCGCCTTTAATTACCGCCGGCCGGAATTCAAAAGCGAGCAGGCCTTTTTGGATTTCATCGACGAAGTGCGGGAACGCTCCTTTTACGATACGGGCGTAACCGTGCAGGGCACCGACCGGATCCTCACCCTGTCCACCTGCACCTATCCCACCGGCAACTCCGCTGTCGACAACGCCCGCCTGGTGGTCATGGCCCGCCAATGCACCCCCGAAGAAGAAGCCGCCCTGCAATCCGACGCGGCCTGAACAGTATTATAGCCAATGGGCTTTGCGCCTGCCGCACGGCGGGCCGCAAGGCCCGTTTTTTTGTCTTCGCCGCTTGCGCAAACGCAGGCGGTCGGCAGGCGTGTTGCATGTTGCACAAAAAATATTTTATAATCTTGTGCATAATACGGCTTTACAGCCAAACCGGCCCTGTGCTATAATATTTTGTGCTAATTGTGGCTTGGTGCGCGGCTGTGCGCCGGGCTGCAGGCATACTCACAAAACTATCTGTTTAGGAGGAAGAAAAATGACGAAACTGATGAAGCGCTCTTTGGCGCTGGTCTTGTCGCTGCTGTTGGCTGTTACCGCCTTGGCCGGCGCTTTGACCGTATCAGCTGAAACCGGGTTCTTCACCGAATGGGATCTGGCGGAGCCGTTCTATCCGCTGGCCGTTTCGGAACCCAACAACAACGACGATGAACCTGCGCGCCTTTACGTGGCGCAAACCTTTATTCCCGACAAGCCCATTTTAACGGGTGTGGAAATCGGCTTGCAGCTCACCGGCGGCCGCGCCTTGCTGCACGTGGAGATCCGCAGTGTCCACAACGATCCCTCTTCGGCCCTCACCTCGGCTGACGTGACCATCGCCGGCAACAACACCGTGCGGTTCTACAAGGTGAACTTTGCCGAATCGGTGCGCGTGGTGCCGGGCGTGACCTATTACATTGTGTATTACGCCAAAACCCTGGTTTCCGGCAACCGTCTGATCGTTCCCAAATCCATGGACGACGCCAACCTCGGTATCGTGCTGGATATCCCCAAAATGTACCGCGCTTATCAGGGCAAAACTTCCACCGGCGCCTACAAGCCCCTCACGGAAGATAACCTCACCTGGGCGTATGTGAAAGAAACCACCAACTTCCGCTGCCTGCTGGAAGACGACCCCAACCCCGTGGATCCCATTGACGTATCCGTCAATCCCATGGACGCGGGCACCGGCGTGATCATTGCCGCCGGCAACACCAAAAACGTGAAAATCGTGAAGGACCGCCAGCTGGAAGGCACCGGCGCGTTTTACAGCGACTGGGGCGGCGATATCGACGCCGGCAAACTGTATCTGAGCCTGACCGGCCTGGACGTGAAATTCGAAGACGGTATGTATCTGGCCTTCGATATGTACGTGCACGGCTTCACCTATCAAGAAAAAGCCGGCTCTACCGACTCCATCCTGCGCATCGGCACCGGTTCCCAGTGGAGCGCCGACAACCTGGGCGCCCTGCGCAAAAACTGGCGTTCCGCTTTAAGCGGCATGCATGAAGGCTGGAACCACATGCTCATCAAACTGGCCAAGGACGACGGCTCCTCCGTGGTGTATGATCACGTGAACGTCATCGGTCTGGTTTGCGAAAAGAGCATGGCCCCCGTGGAAGGCGTTTCCGATCCTTACGTGATCTTCGACGATTTCCGCCTGCTCAACGACGCGGCGCTGGGCAACAACGTGCTGCGCAACGTGGCCAAAAACGTTGCCGCCAAGATCTATGACGCCGAAACCATGCAGGAAGTGCTGGACGCGCAGGCTTCCTATAATGCGCTGTCTGACGCGCAAAAAGCCATGGTCGTCAACAGCGCCCTGCTGGAAGACAAACTCAACGCGCCCGCCGAAGCGCAAGCCATGGACGCCGCCATCCTGGCCATCCTGGATGAAGGCGAAGACCTGACCTATGCCAAGAAAGAAGCCGTTGCCGCCGCCGAAGCCCAATATGCCGGCCTGCGGCCCGCCGCGAAGTCGCTGGTCACCCAATATGACCTGCTGCAAGAATATGCGGCTTATATGGCTCAAACCGAAGAAGCGGCCGCTGCCGTGGTAGACGAGATCAACGCGCTGCCCGAATCGCCCGTCCTGGCCGACAGCGTAAAGGTCGCCAAGGTCCGCAATCATTACGACGCGCTGGCCGAAGACGCGAAGCCGCTGGTTACCAATTATGAAACCCTCGTTGCCGCCGAAGCCGCCGTGCAGGCCGCTTATGACGCCGCCGGTGAACGCGCCCGCGCCCGTGCGGTGATCAACCTCATCAGCGCGCTGCCCGCCGCCGACGATATTACCGTGGACGACGCGGAAGACGTGGAAGGCGTGCAGGCCCAATACGATAAACTGTCTGAAACCGCCCAGGATTATGTGACCAATGCCGATGTTCTGACGGCCGCTGTGGCCGCGCTGGCGCAGGCCCGTGTTGACAAAGCCGCTGCCGACGCCGTGGTAGAGCAGGTGGAAGCTTTCTCCGATCCTGTTACCGCGGCCGATGCCGAAGCGGTTGCCGCCGCCCGCGCCGCCTATGACGCGCTTACCGATAAAGGCAAGGCCTATGTGCCCGCCGCTGTTGTGACCGCCCTTACCGAAGCGGAAACCGCCGTGGCTGTGGACCAACAAGCCATTGCCGACGCACAAGCGTTTGTAGAAGCCGTTAACGC
>CADBNN010000004.1 GCA_902796075.1 Oscillospiraceae bacterium
CACCCGGTTCCAGCATCCGGTGGCCGGCACCTACAAAAAAGAGTGTGTTGAACAAGGCAAAAAATACTTCTCCGTTGCTTCCGGCGGCGGCACCGGCCGCACCCTGCATCCGGACAACATGGCGGCCGGCCCCGCTTCTTACGGCATGACCGATACCATGGGCCGTATGCATAGTGACGCGCAGTTTGCCGGTTCTTCTTCCGTGCCTGCTCACGTGGAAATGATGGGCCTTATCGGTATGGGCAACAACCCCATGGTGGGCGCCACCGTGGCCTGCGCCGTGGCGGTAGAAGAAGCGCTTAAGGCATAGTCTTTTATAAAACGACCGGTGTGATCCGCTGTGATCACACCGGTTTTTTGGTTTGCAACGTTTCTTTTATTTTATCTATGGACGGATGCACGATCAGCGGCGAAAACGCAGCCTCGCAGCACACAGCCAGGCTGTAACCCGGCACCACACCGAAACTGCGCAGGGTATAATTGTCGTAGAATACGGCAAGGCGCCCCTGCAGGTTGGCAAATTGAAATTCCGCCGGCTGCAGCAAACTCACACCATCCACACACTTCACAAGGCTTTCTTTCATGCACCAAAAATCAAAGTAAGCGTCGTGCTGCTTGTTTGGCGGCATGGCGGCGATCATGTCGATCTGATTTTTGGTCAGCGCTTTTTGCAGCGCCCGTCTGTCCGCTTCCCGGTGCGACTGTATATCCACTCCCACCGATGTTGTAAACAAAGCGCAGGCGGCATATTTGCCGGAATGAGCAAAGCTCACGTGCCAGCGGCCGTCTGCAAAAAAGGGCTTGCCGTCGGTCCGCAATTTATAGGCAGGGGGCAGGGCAAGGTCGGGCGCTTCATTGGCAATGGCATAGCACAACAGCAGTTCCGCTCCTAACGAGCGTTGTTTGTCTTCCACCCGGGCACATCGCTCAATTTTTTGCCGCCGGCTTTCGCTCACAAAACCAAGCCAAAACGGATCGGCCGGGTCTAACCGGCTCACGTCGGTCAAATAGATCATGCCTGCCGCCCTCCTTTTTTCTTAATCATACCGATTTTGCATTCATTTGTCAATCTTTTACCGCAAAATCCATTGACAAGAAATACTATATTTAGTATAATAAACAATCATAATGCGCAAATATCGGGTGATCGTCATGGCAAATCAAACCGTTTTGGTGCTGGATTTCGGCGGCCAGTATAAAGAGCTTATCGCGCGGCGTGTGCGCGAATGCAATGTGCATTCCCATATTTTGTCGGGTGATACGCCGCTTGAAACCATACAGTCTTATCAGCCTATCGGCCTTATTTTGACCGGTGGGCCCAACAGCGTGTATGACGCATCTTCTCCTAAATGCGCGCCGGAACTGTTTTCCCTTGGTGTGCCGGTGCTGGGCATTTGTTACGGCGCCCAACTGCTGTGCCATCTGTGCGGCGGCAAGGTGAAAAGCTGCGAAGTGAGTGAATACGGTGTGACCGAAGCCGAATTTACCAAGTTTGCTGCCGAATCTCCCTTGTTTGAAGGGTTGGAAGGCGCGCAGGAAGTGCTTATGAGCCACACCGACTACATCAGCGACCTGCCGGATGGCTTTGTGCGCACCATGTCCACAAATCATTGTCCCACAGCCGCTATGGAAAACCGATCCCGCAAGCTTTACGCTGTCCAGTTCCATCCGGAAGTTGTCCACACCCACCGTGGCATCGAAATGATCCATAACTTTTTATACGGCGTTTGCGGCGCTGTGGGCGATTATTCCATGGATGATTATATCGAGCGTCAGATTGAAGCCGTGCGCGCCCGCGTGGGAGACGACCAGGTTATCCTCGGCCTGTCCGGCGGGGTGGATTCCTCTGTGTGCGCCGCATTGCTTTCCAAAGCGGTGCCAGGCCAGTTGACCTGCATTTATGTGGATCACGGCTTTATGCGCAAGCACGAATCGGAAGAGATTGAGCACGCATTTGCCGGGCAGGATATTCGCTTTGTTCGGGTGGACGCTTCTGATCTGTTCATCAACGCCTTGGCCGGCGTTGCCGATCCGGAAACCAAGCGCAAAACCATCGGCCGGCTGTTTGTGGAAGTGTTCCGGCAGGAAGCCGCCAAAATCGGCCGGGTGGAGTATTTGGCCCAAGGCACGATTTATCCCGACGTGATCGAATCGGGCAACGATAAAGCCGCCACCATCAAAAGCCACCATAATGTGGGCGGTCTGCCGGACGAGATCGGTTTTAAGGGCGTGGTGGAGCCTTTGCGCGGCCTGTTTAAAGACGAAGTGCGCGAGGTGGGCCGCAAATTGGGCCTGCCGGATGCGCTTGTTAACCGGCAGCCTTTTCCGGGGCCCGGCTTGGCCATTCGCATTATTGGCGAAGTCACCCGGGGAAAACTGGCGATCCTGCGTGACGCCGACGCCATTGTGCGGGAAGAGATCGGCAACGCCGATTGCGGCGCCGACCAGTATTTTGCTGTTCTCACCGACCTGCGATCTGTTGGAGTGATGGGTGATTTCCGCACTTATGATTACACACTGGCCATCCGTGCCGTCATAACCGGCGATTTTATGACGGCAGAATACGCCCGCTTGCCCCACGAACTGCTTTCCAAAATGTCCCGCCGCATCACCAACGAGGTCGACCATATCAATCGCGTGGTGTACGATATCACCGATAAACCGCCCGCAACCATAGAATATGAATAAAACGCACACGAGGAGGAATTTGCATGTTACTCATCACCACTGAAACTATCCCTGGCAAACAGTTTGAATTACTTGGCCTGGTGAAGGGAAGCACCATTCAATCCAAACATATAGGCAAAGATATCGGCGCCGGGTTTAAAACCATTATCGGCGGCGAACTGAAAGCCTACACCAAAATGATGGATGAAGCCCGCGCTATCGCCACAGACCGCATGGTACAGGAAGCGCAAGCCATGAATGCCGACGCGATCGTCAATATCCGTTACGCAACGTCCGCGATTATGCAAGGCGCGGCCGAAGTGATGGCATACGGCACGGCGGTGAAGATTTTATAATTTTTTCCGCGGGGGATTGACAATACCAGCGATGGTGTGTCGATAATTAGGTATTACATATATGAGGTAATTATCTATGAAAAGCACAGATTTGTTTTTATTGATTCTATTTTCAATTATTTTCATAGTTATCGCTATTGTCGTTATTGTGGCTATTTTAGAAATAGTTAAGAATCAAAAATACAAAACGCTTCTTCATGAAATACAGACATCGTTGGGTTTGGATTCTTGGCGTTATCTCAATGTGGATGATATCGTTAGAGTAAAAAGCGCGCGAAGCGTAGATAATTATCAACCAATTCAGTATTTTAAAGACAATCGCAGTAGGGTTTCTGTAGCTTCCTTCGTTGTGGACAATAAAATCAAGTATGCCAATAAACTAACCAGTTTTTTGAACAAAAATGATTTTATGGATCGTCCTATGTATCAAGAAGTGATTGCAGAGATTAGGAATAATCTTTATTACTGC
>CADBNN010000005.1 GCA_902796075.1 Oscillospiraceae bacterium
GTAAGCTTTTCAAGGTGTATGTTATTCATGATTTTTTCCTTTCAGTTTTCGCCATCAATACTACTGTCTCTACATGCTCCGTATGGGGGAACATATCCACCGGCTGGATCTGATGCACGGTATAACCGCCGTCGGTTAGAATGAACAGGTCCCGGGCCAGGGTTTCGGGGTTGCAGGAAATATACACCACCCGCCGGGGCGCCAGGGCGCACAGGCTTTGCAAAAAGGCTTTGCTGCTGCCCGCCCGGGGCGGGTCCATAAACACCACGTCGGGCGTTTCCCCCGCCGCGGCCAGGTCGCGCATAAAATCGCCGGCGTCGCCGCACACAAAGCGGGCGTTGCGTATGCCGTTGGCGGTCGCGTTGGCCCGGGCATTGGCCACGGCGGCCGGGTTGAGTTCCACACCCGTAACAAAGCCGCAATCCCGGGCGGCCACCAGGCCGATGGTCCCCACGCCGCAATAGGCGTCCAGCACCCGGTCGGCGGGTTTCAAGTCGGCATAGCGCATGGCGGTGGCGTACAGCACTTCGGTTTGCACGGGGTTGACCTGGTAAAACGACGCGGGCGAAATGCGAAACTGCAGGCCGCACAGGGTATCGGTAATATACCCGGGGCCGAACAGCACCTTTTCCTGCCGGCCCAGCACCAGGCCGGTGGGGCCGCCGTTTACGTTTTGCACCACCGTGGTAATGGCGGGAAATGCCGCCAGCAGCGCCTGCAAAAAGGCGCCCTTGGAAGGAAACACCGGGCTGCCGGTGACCAGCACCACCATCACCTGGCCGCTTTGAAAGCCCCGTTTTACCAGCACATGCCGCAAAAAGCCCCGCCGGGTATGGGGATCATAAGCCGTCAGGTGAAAAGACGGCAGCGCGTGCCGCACCCACACGATGATTGCATCCGCCAGCCGGTCTTCCAGCTGGCAGGAATCCACCGGCACCACTCGCCGGGTGCCCGACTGATATACACCGCTGAGCAGTTTGCCCCGCCGGTCGACGGCAAAGGCGGCCTGCACCTTGTTGCGGTAATAATAGGGATTTTGCATGCCGATGATGGGCCGCACCTTGCCGAACCGGCCGCAGGTGCGCCGCACAACAGCCTGCTTGTGGGCCAGCTGCCGGTCGTAACTGAGGTTTTGCAGTTGACAGCCGCCGCATTTTTTATAAACCGGACAGGGCGGCAACGCCGCCGGCTGATTTTCTTGTTGTTTCACAGTTGCTTCACCATTATGATCTCGTCTGCGCAGGAGCCGTCGGCATACCGAATGCCGTTGGGCACGGCGCCCGCTCGTTGAAAGCCCAAATGTTCATACAGCGCCAGCGCCCGGGCGTTGGTAGCCACCGCCGTTAGTTCCATTTGCCGGTAGCCGCAGGCGGTCGCTCCTTTAAACAGCTGCTCGAGCAAGACCGAAGCCACGCCCAAATGCCAATAGGGTCGGCGCACCACCACGCCCATTTCGCACCGGTGGCGCACCCGGGCAAACACGCCCACCGGCCAAAACGAAGCGTTGGCGGCGATCGTTCCGTCCATTTCGGCCAAAACCATCAGGCGGTTTTCGGCCGTGTTGCTGGTTTGAATAAAATCCCGCTCCTGCGCCAGGGTGTAGCCTACCTCCCCCGGTTCCCGCAGTAAATAGGAAGTCTCGCCGGCGGTTTGGGCCAAAAAGTCCAGCAAGGGCTGGGCGTCCCGCCGGGTGGGACTGCGCAGCAGGCAGGCGCGGCCGTCCCGCAAGGCAACGGTTTGGGACGTTATGATCATGGCCGCTCCTCCCCCGGCTGGCCGGCCGCCCGGCAAAAGGCGCCCAACAGCAGCATATAGCACACGGTTTTGGGCAGCATGAGCATGCCCAGCATGGGCGCCAGCGAAGCGCCCACCGCCACCGGCAGATAAAAAGCGAAAGAAAGGGTAACGTACAGCCACACCCGGGCAAAGGGAGCGTATTGCCGCCGGCGGCGGAAAAACAGCACCGCCACCAGCACTCCCAGCGCCGCAAAGGGCAGGTTGCGCAACGTGCCCCACAGCACGGAGCTTTGATTGGTGAACCACTCGTTTTGCGGCAGAGCGCACAGCAAAAACCGCGCCGCCGCCAGGGCGTATACCGCCGCCGTGCAGCCCTTTAACAGCCGGTGAGGCGCATATTGCCGGCAGTTCACATGGTATAACAGCACATAAAAAACCGTCATAGTGAGGGAGGTGACCAGCTTGCCCGCGCCCAGCCAAAAGGTGTAATCGCCGGGCAGCCAGTAGCCCAGCACCCGGGGCACCAGGTGAAACGCGTCCCCCGCCCCCAGCACCAGCGCGGCGGCGCCCATCAGGCGGCCCACGCCGTCTCGCCGGCGGCACAACAGCCACACGCCGACGACCAGGGCAAACAATAAATACAGTATATCGAACACGCTTTCTCCGTATTTCACGCCTTACGCCTCCTTATTCTTCGATCCGGCGCCGGCCGGCGGCCCGCAGGACCAGCCCCACGCAAAAGGCCACGCCCAACAGCACCCCAAACAGCGCCACGCCCACCGGCACGCCCCAGGTGGCAAAACCGTAAAAATCATTGACGTTGGGCCATTCACCCGGGCCGTTTATGATCACGTTCGCCAAATAGCAAACGCCGTATACCGCCAACGGCAGCAGTGCCCACAGCACGCCTTTTATCCGCCGGGGCGGCCGGCCCCACAGGGCGCATTCGGCCACGCAGGCCAGCGGCGCCGCCAAATGGAACCAGAAATTGGGGCCGGTGAACATGGTGGCATAACCGAACAGCGGACCCAAAAAGGCCACCACCACCAAAAAGGTTATGCTGATGGTAACGGCCGCAACGAACTTGACCCGTTCGGCCGCCGCCACGCCCCGGCCGGAAACAGCCGCCGCACAATAAAAAACGCTCGCCCCTGCCGCCAGCAGGTTGGAAAGCACCGTGTAATACTTCAAATTGGCCGCGCCCGTTGCCGTGAGCGCGCCGCTTTGCACCACAAAAGTCATGCGGGCCCAGGCGTAAAGGATCACGCCCGCCAACAACAAATTGCAGATCACCCGCCAACGAGTGGAAAGAGGCATAAGGCTTCACCGCCTACCGTAAAATCATATATAGGTACAGTATAGCATAGTTGCGTGCGCCATGCAATCTTTTTTGCCGCGGCGGCGCTCAAAAAACACTTGCCTTTTGCCGGGCGGGCTGGTATACTGAACACAAGGACGCGCAAGCGTTACTCTAATGAAGCGAGGGATCTTTATGCAATACAAAATCGATGGTACGCCTTTACCGGTCGTGATTTGCACCGTTGAAGCGGGCGAACAGATGATCACCGAACGGGGCAGCATGTGCTGGATGAGCCCCAACATGAAAATGGAAACCACCAGCAACGGCGGTTTGGGCAAAGCCCTGGGCCGTATGTTCGCGGGCGAAGCCATTTTTCAGAATCGCTACACCGCTCAAGGCGGCGCGGGCATGATCGCGTTCGCTTCCAGCTTCCCGGGCGAGATCCGGGCCCTGACCATCACCCCCGACCGGCCGGTGATTTGCCAAAAAAGCGCCTTTTTAGCCAGCGACGCGGGCGTGGAGCTTTCGGTACACTTCCAAAAGAAGCTGGGCGCCGGTTTGTTTGGCGGCGAAGGCTTTATTATGCAAAAGCTTTCGGGCAACGGCACCGCCTTTGTGGAAATTGACGGCAGCACGGTGGAATACAACCTGAACGCGGGCGACCAGATCATTGTGGACACGGGTTATCTGGCCATGATGGACGCCACCTGCACCATGGATATCGTGACCGTGCCGGGCGTGAAAAATATGCTGTTCGGCGGCGAAGGCGTGTTCAACACCGTGGTGCGCGGCCCCGGCCGTGTGGTGCTGCAAACCATGCCGGTAAGCAGCGTGGCGGGCGCGGTGCGTCCCTTTATTGCCACCGGCAAATAAGAATTGTTTCTGCACAAAAAAGCAGGCTGACGAAGCGCTTCGTCAGCCTGTTTTGTTTTTAAGCGATCAGTCTTCCCGTTTGCTGCCCCAGAAAAACACCGCCACGGTGCCCGGCCCGGCGTGACTGCCGATGGTGGTACCGATGGGGAAAATTTGCGGTTCCCCCGTCATTTGGGGAAAACGGGCGGCAATGGCGTCGGCCACCTCCCGGGCGTCTTCATAGCAGTCGGAATGGCTCACAAAGCATTTGCCGGTGTAATGCTCGCCGCCCTGGGCGCATTCGGCCATTTTGTCTACGATCATTTCTTTCACTTTGGGCTTGCCCCGCACTTTGTACCGGGGCACCAGCCGGCCCATGTAGTCCATGTTCAGCAGCGGGCAGATCTTGAGCATGGTGCCGAACCAGCCGCTGGCTTTGGAAACCCGGCCCCCTTTCACGTAATAGGTCAGGTCGGTGGAAAAGAACCAGTGGTGCATTTCCAGCACGTGGTCGTTGGCCCACTGCCACAGTTCTTCAATGCCCATGCCCGCGTCCCGCATGTCGGCCAGGGTTTCCATGATCAGCCCGTAGCCGGAGGAAGCCCCCAAAGAGTCCACCAGATACACAGTGCGTTCGGGAAATTCTTCTTCCAGCATTTGCTTGGCCACCACGCAGGCGTTGTGAGAGCCGCTCAGGCCCGAGGAAAAACCGATGTGCAAAATATCCTTGCCCTGCTGCAAAAAGGGGCGGAAATAATGAAGAAATTCATCCGTGTTTACCTGGGAGGTCTTGGTGTCGGCCCCGGCGCGCATGGCGTCGTAAAAATCCTTCAGGGGCATGGTGCCGCCCATATCGTCCAGATAATGCACGTCATTCACATAAAAATGGAAGGGGATGTAATGAATGTCCCGCGCCGCCAGGTGTTCGTTGGTCAAGTCTACCGTGGACCCGCAGGACAAAATAAAATCAGCCATAATTCACAAGATTCCTTTCATCAATACTACGGCTATCATAGCACGGCCGACGCCCAAAAAGCAAACCACCGCCGCTTTTGGCGGCTCTACTAATGAGAAACGCGACTCTACTGCCAGTAGAAATGGCGTAACAAAGCGGTTTTTGGGCCGCCCGCAAAGACGATTGACGAAAAGGCGATTTAGTGGTATACTGATAACACGTTGCAATATAGGAGGCGTTTGCCGTGAAGCATTGGAACGGCACAGCTAAGAAAATAACGGCCGCCCTGCTGCTGGTGGCGCTGGCCGCCGCGCTCACCTGGGGCGTGACCTGGTATACCGAACAAAAAAACGGCCCTGCCCGGCTGGTGCAAACCTATGTGCAGGCGGTGAACGACCGGGATTTTGACGCCTTTTGCCGCTGTTTGCTGCCCACCTATCAAAAGGATCTGCAAAAAGCCGCCGAACAAAAAGGCGGGCAGGCGCTGATGGAAGAAAACTATCAGTCGGCCTTCGGCAGCGGCCGCCCGGGCGCCGCCCTGGGCGAGGACGTGCGTCTGACGGTGACCGATCTGCAAACCGAGCAGATCACCCCCGAAGGAGAAAACTACCGGGGCATCGATCTGGTGGGGCTGGAAGTGAGCGAAGTGGCCAACGTGCGCTGCACCGTAACCAGCGCCGGCACCGCCGGTTCCGCCGCCCAAAAGGTGGAGGCCGTGTGCGTGCGCATTGGCCGGCAATGGTATTTATACACCATGGTGGGCGTGAGCGACCCGGTGACCGCCACCGACGCCGGTCAATAAAAAAAACAAAACGAACCCCCGCGGAAGATTCGGCGCGGCGTGATAAGGAAGTATTTTGTATAAACTTTGCCGCGCCGAAAATGAAGACGCTTCGCTAATGAAGAAATTCGAATTCAACGGTTTTCTTCAAGCGGGGCGGCTTCGCTTCATTAGGCAACCAAGTTGCCGTCTTCATTAGGGCATAGCCCGTCTTCATTATACCGGTTGAA
>CADBNN010000006.1 GCA_902796075.1 Oscillospiraceae bacterium
ATCCTTTGTTTTCAACGGTTTCAGAGGATTTCATTAAAGCCATATAATCAGCGGCAAACGCCTATGATTTCGGGGATTTCAAATTCCGGTTTGTCGGGACAAACGGATTGATGATGTGCTGTTCTGGGCTATTTTGTTGATGTAAAAGCCATAATTCTCAAGCATATCGAAATGGCGCCTAAGAATTTGTATTGCGCCATTTTCGCTCTTGGGCTATTTTGTCTGTTAATCACAAAGTAAGATCCGCCGCAAAAGCGGGTCTTTTGCTTATCACCGGCTTGTGCAGGCCGCCCAAAACGAGTGAATCCACTCAACCGGCGGTTGATTCTTCCCCACTCAACCGGCGGTTTGTAGACACGGGACCGGCGCAGGCGTATGATAAGGGCGAAAGGAGGCAAAAACAAATGGACCAAATTCGAATCGGCGCGTTTATTGCACGGCGGCGCAAAGAACAGGGACTCACCCAGGCGCAGCTGGCTGAAGGGCTGGGTATCACCGACCGGGCGGTATCTAAATGGGAGAACGGCAAATCCTTGCCGGACGCTTCTTTGATGCTGCCGCTGTGCGACATGTTAAAAATCAGTGTGAACGATTTACTGAGTGGGGAGGTATTGGAAATGAATCGTTACGATGAAAAAATGGAACAAAATCTGGTTGATATGGTAAAACAAAAAGAACAGTCCGACAAAAGACTATTGACGATGGAAATCGTGATCGGCGTATTGATAAGCGTTGTGTTTTTTGCATTGGTCATGATCGCCGGGTTAGCCGAAATGGAGGACTGGCTGCGAATAACGCTGATCGTGACCGGCTTTGTACCGTTTGCAATCATGATACCGTTTGCCATACGCATTGAACAAACGGCGGGTTATTACGAATGCCAACATTGCCACCACAAATATGTGCCCACCTTTGCCAGCGTGTTATTTGCCATGCACGTTAACCGCACCCGGTATATGCGCTGCCCCAAATGCCACAAAAAAAGCTGGCAGAAAAAGGTTTTGCACAACGACAACGATTGAACGATAAAAAAAGTGTGATCTGTCAAAACGGCAGATCACACTTTTTTGCCATTAAAAGATTATGCACAAAGGACGAATCAAACAACGCATGCGCGGCCGCGGCATAGGTTTCTTCCGCGCGGGCCAGGGCTTCTGCCAGCGGCATATCCGCAGGTGAAGCGGCGGCCAGATACCCGGCGCCGCAGGCAAGCAGACGCCGTGCCCCCGGGCCAAGCGAGCCGGACAGCACCGCCGCCGGCACGCCCCGGGCTGCCGCTCGGCGCACCACCGTGCCCACCACTTTGCCCATCAGGCTTTGGGCGTCGGTGCGGCCTTCGCCGGTCACCACCAGGTCGGTTTGTGCAAGCAGTTGGTCAAAGCGCAGCATATCCAGCACGGTTTCGGCGCCCTGCCGCAAGCGGCCGCCGGCAAACACCACCAGCGCCGCTCCCATCCCGCCGGCCGCGCCGGCGCCGGGAATGGCGTCGCAATCCACATGCAGCTGTGTGCGCAACAGGTCGCGATAGCGGCACATGCCCTGCTCAAGCAAAACGATCGCTTTTTCACTTGCCCCCTTTTGGGGACCGAACACCCGGGTAGCGCCCCGCTCGCCGCAAAGCGGATTAGTCACATCACACAACACGGTAACGGCAGCTTCATTCAGCAACGGGTCACGGCCGGACAGATCAATTCGCGCGACCCGCGCCAGATCTTGTCCGCAACCGGCAAGAGGGCGGCCGGCGGAATCATAAAACCGCACGCCTAACGCCCGGGCGCAACCCATGCCGCCATCGTTGGTGGCAGAGCCCCCAATGGCGACCGTGATCTGCCGGCAGCCTTGATGCAGCGCGTGGCGTATGAGTTCCCCCGTGCCGTAAGAAGTGGTAACAAGGGGATCCCGCCTGCCGTTGGGCACCAGCGCCAAACCAGAAGCCGCCGCCATTTCCACAATGGCGTGGTTGCCGTTCACCCGGCCATAGCGGGCCTGCACGGGCTCCATCAAAGGGTCGTGCACCGGCACGCTGACCCACTCGCCCTGCAAGGCGTTAACCAGCGCGGCGGCAGTGCCTTCCCCGCCATCGGCCACCGGCAAAGTGCGGCAAACGCACTGCCCCAGCACCCGGTGGGCGGCGGCGGTGAGCAATTCCCCTGCCCGGGCGCCGGTGATACTTTCTTTAAAATCATCACAGGCGAACAACAGCCGCAGTTCGCCGGCCGTTTTGTTTACAGCCATTTTTTGCGTTTGAAATACCACAGACTGATCACCACGATGATCACGCTGATGACCAGCACCGCGGGATATCCCCACCGGGTAGAAAGCTCCGGCATGTTGTGAAAATTCATGCCGTACCAGCCGGTGATGAGGGTCAACGGCATAAAAATGGTGGTAACCACGGTGAGGATGGTCATAACACGGTTTTGGCGAATGTCTAAATGGGATGCGTACAGGTCACGGATTTGGGCGGTATAGTCGCGCAGTGAGGAACAAACGTCACGCAAGTGGGACACCCGATTAGACAGCAGCCGGAAATACCGCAGGTTTTCGGTTTTAAAAAAGTGGTTTTCGTTTTCTTCCAGTTCCTGGCTAAAGTCAAGCAACTGTTCGTAATGAATGCGCAGTTCCCGAATATCGCCGCGGATATCGTTGATACGGTCCAGAGCGGGACCGGCGTCATCCTGATCGGCCGATTCCTCAATGGCGTCCAGTTCCCGTTCAAAGTTTTCCATAATTGAAAGATCGTCGTGAATAATCTGCTCGATAAAATCATACAAAAACCGTTCCAGACCCGGGAGCCGCCAGCGTTTTGTACTGCGGATCGCTTCAATATACTGCCCCGCGGTGCCGGTATCGTCAATAAAAACAACACCTTTTTCGTCCAGCGCAAAGGCGAATTTCATATCCTCCCCCGCCAGGTCGGTACGCACGGGCACACAAAAGGTGCCGGTGAGAGAATCGTAGTTCACGTCGGCCTTGGTGCCGAAAATAGCTTCGGCCACCGGCTCCAGTTCAATGCCCATATCAAACGATTCTCGCTGGGCCCGCCATTCTTCGGTGGTGAGCAAGGCCACGTATTGGCCGCTTGCGGATTTGAGTTCTTCACGGGTGCAGGGTTGCAGTGTATCACGGATCCAGAAATACATGTGCTTTATCCTTTCTTGCGAATGATATCATTGAAAATCGGGTCCGGGCGCGTCGCCCCATTCAACGGTGATCACCACATTGCGGGCGGTGCTGCGGTTTTCGGGCCGCACCAGCAACGTGCCGTTTTGCGCGTTCCATTCCACGGTGGCTTTGCGGTTGCTGGTGCCTTGCGTAACGGTAACCGAAACCGGACTGCGGCCGTTAGCCAACAACAAACACGAAGCGGTAGCGTTAGAAGGAAACGCCATTGTAACAACGGTAAGGGATCGGTCTTCCACGCGAGGCGCCATTTCCGTAGCGCCCACAAATGCCACCCGCGGGATGGTATCCGCCGCCAAGTCGGTCACATCATAAAGCAGCCGGGGCGTGCGTTGAGCCAACACTGTGCCGCCGGGCACGGTTGCCAGCACAGGGCTGAACAAGTCGATATACGTTTTATCAGCCGCCGTTTGGTTTTGTTTGGTGGCGCTGTAATAGGCCGTGTAGCGACCGCGGACAGAAACAAACGCGTCGCCGGGCGCATAAGGCGTATCGGTATTTTGCAGGGCAAGCGCAGTAAGATCGCGCACCAGCTGTTCGGTAGCGTCGCTTTGCGCGTAATAGGCGGAAGGCAAACCCGCTATCACCACGTAGCCTTTGCCTACAGCCGTTTCAAAGCCGGTTGTTTGACCGCCCAGCGTTAAAACCGCGTTTTCCGCCCCGCTGAACAACAGTGTTTGTTGCGCATATTGCGCAGAAACGGCGCAAGTATCGTCTAACGCTATGTTTTTAAACACGGGGGTGGCGGCAGCACCGCCGGTGCCCACGGTAACGGCGGAAAGCCCCAATTTCGTCAACAGGTCCTGCAAGGGGGTAACATGCTGTTTGCCCCACCAGCCCACATTTGCTTGCGAAAAAGCGTCTTGCCCGCCCAAATACAGCAGACGACCGCCGTCTTTGACCCACTGGGCAATGGTGGCATTGGCTTCTGGTGTGAGGGGTTTTACCGCGTCGTAAGACAAGCTGACTGCTGCCGCTTAGCACATTTTCGCTACCGATGTGCCAGCCGGAAGAATCGGACATACCGATAGCAATACCGGGCACGCCGCCGTAGTTTGCGCCCGAAAGGGTGTGAAATTCTTCAAACATGCGGTTTGCATTGAGCTGCACGGTTTTGTAATCGGCCGAAGCAATATCAAAAGCGCGCTGCGGCCAAATAGTTGACTGGAAAGAGGTGGTGTCGTTTTGCATCATGGCGGCTACCACGGTTTGCTGCCAGCGCGTTTGCATAACTTCTTCGCTTAACGTACCGGCGATATCAGAAGCGGGGTCCTGCAGCAAATACAGCGTTTGCACCGGCCGCAAGGCTTCGCCGTACCCGTTGTAGGCATACAGCGACGCGGCAAACACATCGCTTACCGACTCTCCCCCGTACCGGAAAGACATGGCGGCGTCGTCTGACCAAGTTTGCCCGATCACACCGTCGATACAATCCAGATCCGCATACATAGCAAGGCCGGTGGAAATGCCGTGGCGGCCATAGCTGAAACTGGAATGACTGGTGATAAGCACGGTGACGTTGGGATAGTTTTGCTTGATGCGCCCGCCAAGCTCTTCAAACGCGTGGCGGAACATCCAGGCTTTAAAATACTGATTGTTCCACATGGCTTCGGCAGATGAGGCCAGGTCTTCCCACGCGGTGCCGAAATGGGCGGCATAGGCTTCTTTAAACGCTTCGGAATAGCCGGCCTGATTCCACAGTTCGGGCTCTTCCATCGCCACCACCGTAACGCCGCCTTTTAAATAGCTTTCCAGCACGCGCCATTTGTATTCGATATAAGCTTCAGATGGCACCATGTAATAAACACTCGTATCGCCCATAACAGAATGGCGGATATAGGAGCCGTCCTGCCGGGTTTGCACGTCCATCATGCCCCGTGTGCCGGCGTAGCTTTTCAAATACTCCCCGTTATCCCGGTTGATGGGCACCATAATGCCGATGGTGGTTTTATTGTGATAGGTGGTTTTTTGTTTTTTCCACAAAGCGGGCATGCCGCCGAAGTCGGACGCGGTGTTAACGCCCGTTACATAATATAAATAGCATTGCAAGTCTAAATCGTATGTAGCGTTATAGGAAACGTTTATTTGCGTGAGAGTATTAAACGGCTGTTGAATGGCGACCGGCGCCACCGGGGTGGCATAGCCCTGCGCCGCCGCCAGGGCGGGAATGGCCGTAAGTTGGCCGCCCGGCGTAACGCGGGCCGCGTCTTCGGCCGGGAAACGGTCGATTTTACGCACGGCAAACTGCAGGATCAGCAAAGCGTCTTTGGCGTTTATGGCGTTGTCCGCATTCACGTTGGCCGCTGTTTGCTGCGCCGCGGAAAGGTCGGTTTTGCCAACGGCAAAGCGCAGCACAAGCAAAGCGTCGGCCGCGTCTACACGCGTGTCGCCGTTAACGTCGCCATATGTGGCGGCCGCCGCAGGCAACACGGTACCGGTTACCATCAGCACAGCCGCCAGGATCCATGTTACCCAATAATACCGTAACTTCATAAAAACACCTACTTTACTTATATTCGATAGTATTATAACAAACGTCACATAAACAAAGTTTATGAAATCGCACACAAAATTTGTGAAAACCGGCCCGGCCGCAACAATAATTACCCATTGCGTAACGATTTGATTTATGATATGATATGATAAGATAAGAAACGAGGTGATACAGCCATGTTCGCGCAAACAAAACGATTCGCTCGCGGCGCCCGGCGGATGCTGTGCCTGCTGTTGGCGGTGATGCTGGCGGTGGCGGTGGCCGGCAACGGGCTGTGGGTCCATTCGGAAACCGAAGCGATCCCCGAAAGCCAATATTTTGCCCGCAACGCCCTGGCCGGCGTGACCGGCGGGGCCAAACTGCTGTATATTTACAACCAGGTGGCCGCCGGGGTAGCCCGCTCGGCCGCGACGGTAGATCTTTCTGACAGCCGGTATAATATCAGCGTGGCCGACCTGGAAGCCGCTTTGAATGCGTATTTGGGGGATTACCCGCAGCATTTTTGGCTGGCCAAAGCCTACCAATACCAGCACATTAACGGCAGAGTGGTGGGCTATGTGCCCCAATACCAGTTTACCGGCGCGGCGTTGACCGCCTCCAAAACGGCGTTTGAAAAGCGGGTGAACGAACTGCTGGCCGGCATTCCCGCCGACGCAGACGATTATGAAAAAGAAAAACTGCTGCACGACCGGCTGTGTGAGGCCATCACCTACGCAGAGGCCAACAACGCCCACGACGCCTATGGCGCGCTGGTGAACGGCGTGGCCGTGTGCGAAGGATACGCCAAGGCCCTGCAATACTTGCTGTATCGCGTGGGGGTCATGAGTTTTTTGGTAACGGGCACAGCCGAAGCGCCCACCACCGGCGAGCCCGAAGCCCACGCCTGGAACATGGTGCGCGTGAACGGCCGGTATTACCACACCGACCTGACCTGGGACGACCAGAGCAGCGACGTGTTTCACGCCTATTTCAACTTGACTACCCAGCTGATTTGTGAAGACCACACCATAGACGCAACGCCCTATGCCCTGCCCGACTGCACCGATTTGACCGACAATTATTTTAAGCGGGAAGGCGGCTGGATCGAAAGCCTCTCGGCCGACGAATTAAAGGCGGCTTTGAGCCGAAACGGCCTGCGCGCCCACCTGTTTTTGGGCGGCGAAACCGACAATTTCATCGACGAATTGAACGGCTGCATCAGCCGGGTAGCCACCGACCTGAACATGATTTTTGACGGGCTGACCCGTTCGGTGATCAACCTGGGACGAGAACGGATGGTGATGATAAACGGCACCCGCCGGGGCGACGTGAACGGCGACAATTACGTGGATTTGGCCGACGTTCAGCGGATTTATGAGCATTTGCACGGCAGCCGCACTTTGGCCGGCATAGCCTTGAAGGCCGCCGACGCAGACGGCAACGGCGCCTGCAGCGACGCCGACGTGACCGCCCTGCTGACCCGGCTGACCACCGATCCGCTGACCGGCCCCAACGCCCGGGAGGCAACCGCCGCCGGCAAGGCCACGCTGCAGCTGGTGCCGCGGCAGGCCACGGTGGAAACCACCGGTGAAACGGCCCAAGTGACTTTTGACGTTTATGTGCAGGCAAACGCCCCCGGCGTGTGCGTGTTGGACGTGACCCTGACGGCAAACGGCCTGCAAAACCTGCAGATCGTTGCCACCAATGAAGGCAGGGCGATCTTTGGCGCTATAACGGCCGATGCGGACACCGGCCGCCTGCTGTTGCTGGGCAGCGACCCGGCCGGCGACCGGCTACTGCAAGGGCGCGTGCCGGTGGCGGTGATAACCGCCGACGCGCCGGTGAACGACGCCCCCACGCCCTACGCCTTCAGCGTCCGGGTGGATTATGTGAGTTTTGACAGCGACCCCGGCTGTCGCTACGCCGATTTGGCGGCGGTGGAATCCGGTTCTGTGAGCGTGATGAAAGCCGGCGACACGTCAACGACCTCGTCCCCTTCGGATCCGACGCCCTCTGAAACGCCGTCGCAAACGCCTTCGGACACGCCTTCACAAACGTCGTCGGATACCCCTTCCCAGACGCCTTCGGTCACGCCCCCGGCGCCGTCTGACGTATCGTCGGGCGCCGATGACTCGCAGCCGGGGCAAACGCTGAATCTGGCAGACCCCAACAACGACGGGCTGGTCAATGCCGCCGACGCCTTGCTGGTGTTGCGGGCAGCGGTGGGCAAAGCAACCTTGACGGAAGAACAAATACGGGTGAGCGACCTGAACCGGGACGGCAACGTGAACGCGGCCGACGCACTGATCATTCTGCGCATTGCGGTGGGCAAGCAAGAACTGCCCGCGATATAAACTACCGATGAAAAACAAGGCTTAGCGAGCAAACGCCCGTTAAGCCTTGTTTGTTTGTGTTCAGGATGCGTGAGACTGGCAGTATTGCAGCGCCCAGTCGGCACAGGAGGCCGCATCGGCCGTGTAGCAATCGGCGCCGATGGAATCGGCGAACGCCTGGGTAACGGGCGCGCCGCCTACCATAACAGCCACCGGCAGATCGTTTTGTTTTACCAGCTGCACCACGTTGCCCATTTCACCCATGGTGGTGGTGAGCAACGCCGAACAGGCGATGATGCTGGCGTTATGCTCTTTGGCAGCTTCTATAAACCGCTCGGCCGAAACGTCCACGCCCAGGTCGATGACTTCCAGGCCCTTGCCTTCCATCATCATGTGCACCAGGTTTTTGCCGATATCGTGCAGGTCGCCCTTCACGGTGCCCAGCACCACGGTGCCTTTTTGCACGGCGGCTTCGCCCTGCAGATGGGGCTTGAGCAGTTCGGTGCCCATATTCATGGCCCGTGCGGAAAGCAGCACTTCCGGCACGTATACTTCGTTTTTCTTAAACCGTTCGCCCACCACGTCCATACCGGCCAGCAAGCCGTCGTTCAAAATCTGTTGGGCGTCGATCCCCTCTTCCAGCGCCTGGGCTACCAGGGCTTTCACGTTTTTGGCGCGGCCTTGCTGAACAAAGGCGCTGATATCTTCTAAAATGGCCACGGCGACACATCCTTTTATACGTTTTCTTTATTGTAGCGCATGGCGCGATGAATTGCAAGCCTTTTTTACAAGGGTCGGTCGCGGATGACGCAGCCCCGCCGTTTAGCAATCATTACAAGCCGTTAACATCCGCAATTTTCAAGCCGAGTTCAAACGCAAGCAACATGATCTTTGTTTTCTCGTCTAATCTGCTTTCGCCTGCAATGCTTCTCGGTTCCCAAAAAGAATGGTCCAGATTATCGCCCGCATAAAAGAATTGAAAAAACTCGGTCCCTCTGAAATCACATACCGCCTGCATGCCCGCGCACTCCATTTCTACGCATATGGCGCCTTGGGCTTTTCGGCGATTCACCTTGCTCCCGGTTTCCCTATAGGGTGCGTCGGTTGTCCAGGTGATCCCTTCTATGTACGAATAACCGCATTCTGCCAGAACCTCTTTGAATTCTTTCCGGTATTTTTTATTGACGGTTATCGTATCGCCGGGCGGTGCATAGTGATAGCTGGTTCCTTCGTCACGGATCGCTCCGGTAGGAATAATAATGCCGCAGTCTTCAATAGACTTATCCAAAACGCCGCAGTTGCCCAGCAAAATGAGCCGTTTGCTGCCCATGGCTATCAAATCTTCGTATTCGGCAACACACAGCGGTTCGCCAACGTATGATTGAAACAAAGCAAATGGCCGCCCCTTATATACCACCCGATAGATCGGATTCAGGTCTACCGCGGAATGGATCGCGCCTATTTGCGTTGCGTCAAACAGCGAAAGCACGCTTTGAAACAAATGCTTTGAAAAGCAAGATACCGTTATCTCCGGAAAGTCATTCTGTTTTGCCACGAGCATATCCGGATCAATGATCGCCTTACGCGAAGGGTCAAATTCTTCTAACAGCACGTCGTTCCCTCCCAATCTCTGCTTTTCGCGTTATACGCGTTTCGCTCACGTATTGTAACACAAATCTAATCAAAAACCAACGGCGTCAGCCGTTGTATATCATCAAGGCGTAGCCTTGTATATCATCAATTCCGCAGGAATTGTATCTCATCAAGCCGCAGGAAGAATACACGCTGACGCGTGATGATATGCACGGCAGAGCCGTGATGATATACAACACGCTTTGCGCGTTGATGATATACCAAGCCTGCGGCTTGGATAAACAAAGAAATCTCTTTTGTTAGACAAAAGAGATTTCTTTGTTGG
>CADBNN010000007.1 GCA_902796075.1 Oscillospiraceae bacterium
CTTTTTTCAACTATATTCGTTCCTTCGGAACGAGTTATATTCGACCTTCGGTCGAGTTATATTGCTTCGCAGTGATATTCGTCCTGCGGACGAGTGAAGGAACATAAAACCACTTTTGCCGTATGACAAAAGTGGTTTTTGTTTTGCGCCGGGTTTTGCATCAGATTTTTTCAGCCGGGAAGCGGAAAATCTTTTTGACGGAGTATTGCAAGATCATCAGCGCGTCAACGGCGTCCACGCTTTTATCGGCGTTCACGTCGGCAATTTGGCGCTGCCGCACAGTGAGCACGGTTTTGGCCACGGCCGCCTTTAAAGCGAGCAGTGCGTCGTTGGCGTCAATGCGCAAATCGTCGTTCACGTCGCCGTATTTCAGCGTATTGATATTGCCGATGGCGGCAAGCACGGCTTGCAGTTTTTGGGCGTTGGTCACTTGCTCTTTTTGCTCGTCGTTCAACGCTTTATAGGCGCTTTCGGCGGCCAGGACCGCTTGCGCATCCGATTCTTTAATATTTTTAGGCTCCGGCAGGGCGGCGATGGCGTCTACCACGGCGGTAACGGCCTGGTCCGGCAGCGGTGTTGGCGGCTCATCCGGATCAACGGTCGTGAGAGCTTGCACGTTATCGATGAGGAAATAGGTGTCTTCATCGCTTTGAACGAAGTTGAACCAAGTGTAACGCACCACTTTAACAGATTTCCAGTTGGCGGTGGTGACCGCTTTGGTGAATTCACTAAGCGGAACGACCACATGGTGCCAGCCTGCGTCCCAATTGTTTAAGGGACGCATATAGTTGTAACCGTCTTGCCCTTGGGCTGCAAAGTTGATTTGGAAGCCGTTTGAACCGGTCATGTTGCGGGATAAGTAAAGATCGAAGGCGATAGCGGCGTATTGAGAAAGATCTGCGGCGCCGGCAAAGGTTTGCAGGGCCATAGCGCCCACGTTGCCGTTTTGGCCAACCGGCTTTTTGCTGACCATTTTTAAACTGGCGCGGCCCTGGGTTTTGGCGCCGGCATACAGATGGATATCGGTGTTAAAAGAAGTGGTGAGAGAATCGATGGTTTCGGCGTCGTAAATCATGGCGGTTTGACTGTCGACGGCATACGGATAGGTGATGGCGGGCGGCTCCGGTTCGTCGGCCACTTTGATCGCGCGCAAATTATCCAGCAAAAAGTAGGTGGCGGCGTCGGTTTGCGCGTAGTTATACCAAGTGATGCGCATGCGTTTGATGTTGGCCCAGTTGGCCGAATCGACCGCTTTGCCCACTTTTTTCAGTTCAATGCGCACAGTGTGCCAGCCGGCTGACCAGTTGTTGATAGCCAGCAGAGCGTTATAACCGTCTTCGCCGCTGGTGCAGAAGTTGAATTGCAAGCCGTTGGAACCGCTTAACGTGCGGGAGAAATACACGTCGGCTTCCACCACGTCGTAAGGGGTCAGGTCGGTGGCGTTGGTAAGCGTGTGGAACACCATGCCGCCCACTTTGGAGTTTTGCCCGGCCGGAATGTTACAGGTGGCTTTTAAGCTTTTTTGGCCTTGCGTCTTTTCCGTTACCAGCGAAGTGCTTGTATTGAAGGCGGTGGAGATGGGCGCGGTAGTTTCGCCGTCATACAACATAAGCGAAGCGTCGTTAATGGTGTAAGGATACGTGACGACTTGCGTGGGAGGGTATCCGTTCAAGCCGGCGGTTTTGATGATGGTGGGATAATCACGGTAGCAATAGTTCATGTCCACATTGCCGCCGATGCCGTTGATAGAGCCGGTGCTGGAGTATTGCCACATGCCGTGGGCACCGGTATAACCGCAATAACCACGGTAGTCGGCGATCCAGCAGTCGTAAGCGGCTAAATCACTTAAATTCAAGGTGTTATAGGCAAAATAGGTGCCGGTATAAAACGCGGCATAATAACCGGCGGCTTCCAGAATGTCCAGTTCGGTTTTCACGATACTGGTAACCAGCGCCTTGTTCATAGACTGGTATTTGCTTTCTTCTACGTCGATGTAGATGGGATATTCAAACTGTTTGCCGCGTAAAACCGCCAGCAGATTGTTGGCTTCGGTGCGGGCGTCGGCTACGGTTTCGGCGTAAATGTAACTGTAGGCGCCCACCGGCACGCCGGCCGCTTTGGCATTGGCGTAATACTCTTCAAAACGGGTGTCTTTTTGCCAGCACCAGGCGCGGAGAATAGCAAATTCCACGCCGGCGCTTTTTACTGAATTCCAGTTGATGCTGCCTTGCCAATAGGAAACGTCAATGCCCCAATGCACATAATCTTCAGCAACATCGGGAACGCTGCAAAAGAGGGCACAGACAATACACAACGATACAATAAAAGCGAGACATCGTTTCATTTTTAGACCTCCTTGCGCAAAGCGCGTTATGATTCGAACGTTTTGGCGGTTTGTTTTAAGTATTCGCGTATGGTCAGGTGCTGAGGGCAAACGGCTTCGCACTGGCCGCATTCTATGCAATCGGACGCTTTGCCGTTTTGGGCGGTGAGTACCGAATGATAGTAGTATTTTGTGTTCCAGTTGTTAAAGGTGGTATAGGCGTTTTGGGCTGCAAAAAGGTCGGGAATGAGAATATCCACGGGGCATTGGTTATCGGTAACGCAATAGCGACAGCCGGTGCAGGGGATGGTGTTTTGGTTGCGCAAAATATCACGAACCCGATCTACCGCGGCTTGTTCGGCAACCGAAAGGGGTTGCCACGCCTGCATGGTTTGCAGGTTATCCCGCACCTGGTCCCGGTCGCTCATACCCGAAAGCACCATGGCAATTTGAGAAAAAGATGCCAAATACCGCAGGGCATAGCTGGCGTTGGAACCACCGTTCAGCACGTCAAATTCCGCTTGTGCCGCCGGCGGCAGGTTGATCAGACTGCCGCCTTTAATGGGCTCCATCACGATCACGGGCTTGTTGTGGGCGGCGCATACTTCATATACCCGCTTGGCGTCCACCGCGCTGTCGGCGTAATCTACATAGTTCAGTTGGATCTGTACGATCTCGATAGCAGGGTAATCGGTGAGAATCTGATCCAGCACTTCCGCTTTATCATGGAAAGAAAGCCCCACGTGGCGGATCTTGCCTTCCTCTTTTAAGGCAAAGGCGGTTTCATATGCCCGGCAGCGGCGGAATTTTTGATAGTTGGAAGCGTCCTGCGCGTGCATAAGGTAAAAATCAAAATATTCAACGCCGCAGGCGGCCAGTTGGCTGGCGAAGAAAGGCCGGATATCCTCTTCTTTTTCAAAATAGGGATCGGTGAGCTTATCGGTGAGCAAAAAGGCCTGCCGGTCATAACGCTTGGCCACGCATTCCCGAATGGCAATTTCGCTTTGTCCGTTCAAATAGCCATGCGCCGTGTCAAAATAATTAAAACCGGCCTCTATAAAGGCGTCGGCCATATCGCAAAAGGCGGCGTGGTCTACCGTTTCGTTCGCCATGGGCAAACGCATGCAGCCAAAGCCGAAGCTGCCGTTGATCTCGGGGAAAAAGGGGTTATTCTTCATAAAATGTTCCTTTCGCAAATGTTTACGGCCGGCAGGATTTGCAGGGCGCATAGCCCTGTCGGATCAGGTTTTCTCGCGAGCCGTTGTAGGTTTGTTTATTGGCGTTTTTAATGTCCTTGGTCAAAGGGCAAGAAGGGTCGTGAAATTTTTTGCTGTTGGTGTTGAGAATGTAAGCGTGGCTTTCTTCATCGCTTTCGGCCAAGGCGCTTTTGCCGGTAGCATAATCGATGCTGACGCCCGGCTGCACGTTGTAACAAAACACGGCAAAACAAACGCCTTCCCCTTCGTCTTCCACCGAATAGCCTTCCATTACCACGCCGCGCGCTACCAGTTCGGCGCCTTCAAAAACGGGCGTGACCCGGTAAAGCACGTGATGGCCGGTTTCTTTCACATAGTCGGCCACCATGTTTTCAAAAGGCAGCATGCCCTGCACGTTCAAATAGCGGGTGCCGGTGATCAGGTTGCGCTCATTGGCGTTTTCGCCCGAAAGTTGATAGCCGATCAAATGACAGCGGTTATATAAATACCGGCCGTCCACAAAATCATATTTCGCGGTTTGCCAGCCGCTTGGTTTTACCTGCCCGATGCTTCCGCGGGGTTCGGTGGGCATTAAATCGGCGCCGATGCATGCGTAGGCCACGCCGCAGCGGCCCAGTGCGTCTAAACGGCTATAGGTTTCGAAACTGGCGGTCGTATAGTCGTCCGGGTCGAATTGCGGTATGTTATCGTTGATCGCCACATAAGGGCTTTCGGCATAAGCGGGCAAAGAATCCAGCGTGACTGTGGGCGGCCGGGTGGTAGTGAACTGGAATGTGCAGGCCGAAAAACTCAAACACAGCGCAAGCACACATGCCAACACAACGGGAAAACTGCGCTTCATTTGGCATATACCTCCCGCGTGATGGTTTCGTGGGACGTGCCGCGCAAATCGGTGGTTTCTGTCAACTTCCATCCATCTTCCGATAGGGGCACGGTAAAGGTCACGTCGGCGGGATAGACCCGGTGCCAGTGATAAATGACGATCTCGTCGGCTGCGGACGCCCACGGGGCGGGATCTTCGGTTTCAAAAAAACAGTAATCGTCCGGCCCGGCGTTTTGCCAGAAATTGTCGGCCGCCAGCCAAGCCGTCGGCGTTTCGGTAAACTGGCGGGCAGAGTAGGGCGACATACGCAACCGTCCGCCCGCTAACGCTAACATATCGGCGCGTACGGTTTTATCCCGGCTTTGGCGGCGTCCGTTAAAAGCCATACCGTTGTTATCGTCTAAACACACGATGATTTTCATATGCATCACCCGCCAATATAACTATATTTATGATACAATTTTTGCTTTGTTTTGTCAAGAATTAGCTATGCGTATGCCAAAAAAAGGATGCAATAGCCGGGCGGATGTGGTATACTATGCATATACAATAGGGAGGGATCACCGTGCGGGAACAGATATTGCAGCAGTTGCCGGCATTGCTTGTTGCGTGGCACCGGGCCAACAAGCGGCCACTGCCATGGCGAGCCGACGCGTGCGCTTATCACATCTGGCTTTCGGAAATCATGCTGCAGCAAACCCGTATTGAGGCGGTTATCCCGTACTACCAACGGTTTTTGCGGGAATTGCCCACGGTGGAAGCGTTGGCGGCTGTGCCGGAAGACCGGTTGCTGAAGCTGTGGGAAGGCTTGGGTTATTACAGCCGCGCCCGCAACTTGAAAAAAGCGGCGACCGTCATTATGGAACAGTACGGGGGTGAGCTGCCCTCTACCGTACGGGAATTAAAAGCGCTGCCCGGTATTGGCGATTACACGGCCGGCGCCATTGCGTCGATGGCGTTTGGCCGACCGGAACCGGCGGTGGACGGAAACGTTCTGCGGGTGATCGCACGTTTGACTGCCGATGACGCCGACATTATGTTGCCCGCCACCAAAAAACGTGTGACCCAGGAGTTGCGCGGAGTATATCCCACCGGCAAGGATGCGGGCGATTTTACCGAAGGATTGATGGAACTGGGAGAGACGGTGTGCATTCCCGGCGGCCAACCCCGTTGTGATGACTGCCCTGCCGCGCGCTTGTGTCGGGCAAAAGCTTTGGGATTGACCGACCGACTGCCGGTGCGCGCCAAAGCCAAACAACGCAAAATTCAGCCGCGCACCGTTTTTTTGCTGTGGTGCAACGGTAAGGTCGCTTTGCGCAAACGGCCGGATTCCGGCTTGCTGGCGGGCATGTGGGAGTTTCCTAACGTAGACGGCAGGTTGACCGTCGCAAAAGCGAAGGAACAAGCGCAGCAGTGGGGGTGCGACCCCGGCGTCCTGCAAAGTGTTGGCGACGCTGTGCATGTGTTTACTCACTTGGAATGGCACATGAGCGGCTACCGCGTGGAATGCCGCCGGGCAGGGGAGGCCTTTGTGTGGGCTTCACCCGACGCTTTGCGGCACGAAATGGCGGTGCCTACCGCTTTTCGTACTTATAGAGACTGTGTGCTGCAACAGGAGGAAGCGCTATGACACAACGGGATGAGTTGATAACCTATGCTATTTCTGCCTATGGGGTGTTGCCCGACCATCCCTTTAAGCAAGATGACGTTTCTACCGTGCTGCGCCATACCGACACATGCAAATGGTTCGGTCTTTTTATGCGGGTTGCCGGAAAGAAGATCGGCCTGCAGAACGATGAGGCGGTAGATGTGCTGAATGTGAAATGCGACCCGATAACGGCGGGCATTTTGCGCCAAACACCCGGTATTATGCCGGGTTACCATATGCAGCACGACCATTGGATCACCATTGTGTTGAACGGGACGGTCGCAATGGAACAGATACGGTTTGCGCTGGATCTGAGTTACGAACTGACCGACCGCAAAAAGCCCCGGCCGAAATCCGCGGGCAATTCCACCAAACGAAAGGCGGGGAGCAAAGGTGAAAATTGAATTGCCGGCTTACGCGGCGGCGATCATAAATCGGCTGGAAGCCGCCGGTCATGAAGCCTACGTGGTGGGCGGGTGTGTGCGTGACGCCGTTTTGGGCCGCACGCCTAAGGATTGGGACGTTTGCACCAGCGCTCTGCCCGAGCAAGTGATAGCATGTTTTGCCGACGAGCGCGTGGTCCCTACCGGGGCGGCTCATGGCACAGTGACAGTTATATTGGACAAGCAGCCGGTGGAAGTGACGACCTACCGGGTAGACGGATCGTACTCCGACAGCCGCCATCCCGATTCTGTTCGGTTTACCCCGCGTATTCAGGAAGATCTGGCCCGGCGGGATTTTACCGTGAACGCCATGGCGTATCATCCCCGGCGTGGGCTGGTGGATCCTTTCGGCGGCCGGCAGGATTTAAAAGAATGCCGCATACGTTGCGTGGGTGAGCCGACTAAACGGTTTGAAGAGGACGCGCTACGCATTTTGCGAGGTGCGCGTTTTGCTTCTGTTTTGGGTTTTGTGATCGATCCGCCCACGTTGCAGGCGATGAACGGGCTTGCCGGGCGGCTGTGCCATGTTTCCACGGAGCGGATATGGACCGAATGGAGCCAACTTGTGTGCGGCAAACGGGCTGGCGGCGTGCTGTCCGCACTGGAACCGGTGTGCGCCGCCGCATTGCCGGGTTGGCCGTTGCCCAGGGTGCCGCAAGCGTTTGCGGCGCTGGACCGGCTGCCGCCGTTGCCGGGCGTTCGGCTGGCGGCGTTGTATGCCGGCTTTGCAGGCACCGAACAGGCCATGCGCGACTTGCGCGCTCCCAAAAAGATCATTGCGCAGGTTGCACTGTTGGCGGCTGAAGCGGCAATGCCCGTGCCGGATAACATGCCGGACGTGCGCAAATTGGTGTTCCGTTGTGGGCGCGAGAATTCCGAACAGGTTTTGGCGATTATGACGGCGTTTGAACAAAACGCCCAACGCGCTCGGCAATTGCTGGATGAGTGCCAAGAAAATCATTTGTGCTGTGACTTGGCGAACTTGGCCATTTCGGGCCGCCACGTTGCGCGACTGGTGCAAGACCCCCAGCAAACCGGCGCTTTGTTAGAAAAACTGCTGATGGCTGTGATGGAAGAACAAGTGCCGAATGAAAAAGGCCCGTTGATCGCGTTAGCGAAACAATGGACCGCATAAAAGAACAAGCACCGGACGGCTGCCCGGTGCTTATTTGTTGTACATTTATGAATCTACGCTGAACAGCAGATCGGTGTAGGTCGGCAGCGGCCAATGGCGCGCGTCTACGATCTCTTCCAGCGCGTCGGCCGTGGTGCGCAGCTCGTCCATGGCGGGAATCAGTTTATCCCGGCAATAGGCGGCTTTTTGCATGTTGCCGCATGTGGCCGAAAATGCGTGATAGATTTCATCCAGCGCGGCGATGTTTTGGGCCAGTTCGTTGCCCAACTCGGTAAGCTGTTTAATCAGCCCCGTGGCCGCTTTGTCTTTGCTGCCAATGCCCGTTTGCACCTTCCACATCATCAGTTCCGAAAGTTCCCGGTTATAGGCAAACACGGCGGGCAGAATGTCGCGGTGGGCCATTTCCAGCATGGTGGCCGCTTCGATGGAATACACGTTGTTGTAGTGCTCCAGCAATATATCCTGCCGGGATTCCAATTCCGCTTTGGTGAAGATTTTTTGCCGTTCAAACAAAGCCACGTTTTTAGGGTCGGTATAATGGGGCGCGGCGTCGGCGGTGGTGGGCCAGTTGACGAGTCCCCGTTGTGCGGCCAGTTCGATCCATTCGCGGCTGTAGTTGTTGCCGTTAAAGATGATGCGTTTGTGGTCATGCACGGTGGTGCGCAGCAGGTCGGACAGGGCCGAATCAAAATCAGAAGCGCCTTCCAGCTTGTCGGCAAATTCGCTTAAAACGTCGGCTGTGATGGTGTTCAGAATGATATTGGGTCCGGCAATGGAAAGGGTAGACCCAAGCATACGAAATTCAAACTTGTTGCCGGTAAAAGCAAAGGGGGAAGTGCGGTTGCGGTCGGCGGTGTCTTTCTTAAAGTCAGCCAGCACATGCACGCCTGTTTCCACTTTTGCGGTTTTGGTCGCAACGTAATCGGAACCGTTCTCCAGCGAATCCAGAATTTCGGTGAGCTGCTGCCCCAAATAAACCGAAACAATAGCGGGCGGCGCTTCGTTGGCACCCAAACGATGGTCGTTACCGGCGGAAGCCACCGAAATGCGCAGCAGATCCTGATGCTCGTCCACCGCCTTTAACACGGCGCAAAGAAACAGCAAAAACAATTTGTTTTCGGCCGGGCGTTTGCCCGGGTGGAACAAATTTACGCCCGTGTTGGTGGAAAGCGACCAGTTGTTGTGTTTGCCGCTGCCGTTAACGCATTTGAACGGTTTTTCGTGCAGCAGGCATACCATGTGGTGTTTTTGCGCCACCCGCTTCATAATTTCCATGGTAAGCTGGTTGTGGTCTGTGGCAATGTTGGTGGTGGTAAACACCGGGGCCAGTTCGTGCTGGGCGGGCGCGGCTTCGTTGTGTTCGGTTTTGGCGTAAATGCCAACTTTCCACAGTTCTTCGTTCAGTTCTTTCATAAACGCCATGACCCGGGGTTTAATAGCGCCGAAATAGTGATCGTCTAACTCCTGCCCTTTGGGAGGCTTGTTGCCGAACAGGGTGCGGCCGGTCAAAATCAAGTCTTTGCGTTTGTTGTAAACGTCTTTATCGATCAAAAAGTATTCTTGTTCCGCTCCAACGGTAGAAGCCACGTGCGTCACGTCGTTCATACCAAACAGGCGCAAAATACGAAGCGCCTGCTCGTTTATGCGCTCCATAGAACGCAGCAGGGGCGTTTTTTTATCCAGCACCTGGCCGCTGTAAGAGCAGAACACGGTGGGAATGCACAAAGAATCGTCTTTGATAAACGCGTAGGAGGTGGGATCCCAGGTGGTGTAGCCACGGGCTTCAAAGGTGGCGCGCAGGCCGCCGGAAGGGAAGGAGGAAGCGTCCGGTTCGCCTTTTATGAGTTCCTTGCCGGAAAACTCCATGATCACATTGCCGTCGCCTTGGGGCGCCAGAAAACTATCGTGCTTTTCGGCGGTAACGCCCGTCATAGGCTGGAACCAATGGGTGTAATGGGTGGCGCCTTTTTCAATGGCCCAATCTTTCATGGCCTCGGCTACGGCATTGGCCACGGTCAGGTCTAAATCCAACCCTTCATCAATGGTTTTGCGCAAGGATTCATAGATTTCTTTGGGCAGGCGTTCGCGCATTACGGCATCGTTGAACGACATGCTGCCGAACAGTTCTGTTATGCGGTTCATACTGTGCTCCTTTCAGCTTTGGCGTTAAAAACAGACATGACTTTGTGCAGAACGATCGCCAAAGCGACAGCCTGCATGATCAGAGTAACGACCCAGGAAATACCGTAGGACAAATAAATAACAGACAGGGTGGGGTAAAGAGGAAACATGATGTATATCCATGCCAGCCGCAGCCCGCAAATACCGCCGATAGACAGCAGCATGGGGCACAAAGAATAACCCATACCGCGCATCATGCCGACAAAAACGTCTGAAATACCTAAAAGAAAATAGGGCAGGCAAAGGTATAGCATGCGCAGGGCGCCGTTTTGCACCACCGTTTCTTCGGGCGAAAAAATGTGCAAAAGGGGCTGGCTGAACAGGCAGGAAAGGCCGCCGAGCGTTATGCCGACCACCGTGACGAACACAGTGCCGAACCATAGCACCGTGCGCAGATTCTTGGCGTTGCCGGCGCCGGTGTTTTGACCGGTGAAGGCCATTGCCGTTTGGGCGATGGAATTCATGGCGATATAGGTGAAGCCTTCCACGTTTTGTGCGGCGGTGTTGCCGGCGATGACCAGCGAGCCGAAGGCGTTGATGTGAGATTGTATGATAACGTTGGAAATGGAAAACAAAGATCCTTGAATGCCGGCCGGCAGACCGATTTGGATCATACTGCGCAGTTTGGCGCCGTTGATTTTTATGCGGCGCAGCTGCAGGCGATAGCATCCGTCGCTATGGCGCAGGCATTGCACCACTAAATAGGTAGAAATGGTTTCGGAAACCACGGTAGCAATGGCTACGCCTGCCACGCCAAGATCAAACACGATCACCAGCAACAGATTGAGCGCCACGTTGACAACACCCGATATGCTTAAATACACAAGCGGACGTTTGGTGTCACCCACGGCTCGCAAAACGGCCGAAAGAAAATTGTAGATCAACAGGACCGGCGCGCCCAAAAAGTAAATGCGCAAATACAGCGCCGCCAGGTCGATCACGTCGTCCGGCGATCCCATGGCCGCCAAAAGAGGCCGAGCCATCAGCACGCCGAACACAGCCAGTATCAAACCGCAAACAAGGGAAACGCAAGCGGCGGTGTGCACGGTTTGGCTAACGCCCTCACGGTTATCGGCGCCGTAATACTGGGAAATCAATACGCTCACGCCGACCGAAAGGCCCATGAACAGGTTGATGATCAAATTGATGAGAGTACCGGTGGATCCGCCCACGGCGGCCAGCGCTTCGTGTCCGGCAAAGCGGCCCACCACGACTACGTCGGCCATGTTGAACATCAACTGCAGCGCGCCGGTTGCCATAAAAGGCAGGGCGTATTGCACCATCTTTTTCGGCAGTGAGCCGGTGGTCATATCCATTTCATACTGTCGTGACTTCGTGATGTACCGCCTCCTGCCAAGACATTTTTTGTTATTATACTCCTATTCTGAAAAAAAGTAAATCATTTTATTTGCCGAAAAATCGTGCCAAACCCACCGCTTTACTGTGTAATTACGCCAGTATAATAAAAAACGTTCCGGGCGGCGGCGCCCGGAACGTTGCTTGCGTTAATGATCACCGGCCGGAATTTGCATGCCGGTGTGATCTATCGTATAGTCGCCGGTGTAAATGAGTTGTGAAACCGGCACGATCTCATATCCCTCTTGCTGTAAGGTTTGCAGAATGATCGGCAAGGCTTCCGGCGTGTGGTCGGCGGCGTTGTGAAACAATACGATGCTGCCGGGCTGAACGCCTTCGCAAACCCGCTTGGCGATCTCTTCGGCGCTGATCCCTTTCCAGTCCAAACTGTCTACCGACCATTGAACGGCCCGCATGCCGAGACCTTCCACCGTTTCGATCACTTTGTTATTATAATCGCCGTATGGCGGCCGCAGTAAAGTGGGCCGCACGCCGGTAACGGCTTCAATTTTATCATTACAGGTTTCGATTTGTGACGTGATCTGCTCTACGCTTAATTCGCTCAGATGTGGATGGGTGTCGGAATGGTTTTGCACTTCGTGCCCCGCGTCATGCAGGGCTTTTATCATGTCCGGGTATTTTTGGGCCCATTCGCCAACCACAAAAAAGGTGGTGCGCACGTGGTATTGCTGCAGTGTATCGATCAATTGCATGGTGTCTTCCGCGCCCCAGGCCGCGTCAAAACTGATGGCGATCTTCTTTTCGGTTTGTTGTGTGCAATAAATGGGCAGCCGCTTTTGTGCGGCGGCGGTGGGGATGATCAGATCGCCGGAGGTTATGACGATCAGCACAAATATGATCGCTAACGCGACAGCGGCAAATATCAACAGATTCTTACGCGTTATAATGCAGTATTTCATAATAAAATTCCCCCGCAGGCAAGATAGTACAAATCTATGCCGGCGGGGCCAAAAATATTTCTGAACAAAAGCAAAAACGCACAATGCTTATACGTTTTGCACAGGCGCCCGCTCAAGGTCGACGTTGTTGATGATGTGAGCGGAAGGCGCACTGGAGCAAATGCGGTCATAAATGGGAATATCAAAAGCGGCAAACGCCACGTTCCCTTTGAACAACGACAACTTGCGGGGCTTGTGGAACACACAGTAAACGTGTTCTTTGTAGCGGATAGCCTGAATAAACGGGTCGTTTTGCAGCACCACCAAATGGCGGCGAACGTCTGCCATTTTAGCGGCGGCGTGTTCGTTGGCCACAGCCGGCGCCACCAAATAAGCGTAGGCGGCGTTTTGCGGGTCAACGCCATGGTCAATATAAAACGTGCAAACACGCCCGGAAGCCTGTTGGTCTACCCCTTTGAAAATGCGGCTCCAGTTGGCTTGCTTTTCAGCTGATTCGATCACCAGCGGCTGATCGTCCAGCGAAGCGTACAGCACACGCCCTTGGCAAGCACAACCGGCCGGCAAACCGTCGGCTTGGGCCGCAATGGGGCCGGTTTGCCAGCATTGGTTCAGCGTGGTGGTTACGCGGCGTCCGCTTTGGCTGGTGATGCCGGCGCCCAAAGCGATCATCATACCCTCCACAAAAAAGCGAGCGGTGACGCCGGTAACGCCGCCAAAATCCAGGTCTTGATACGCAATGCCGTATTTGTTGCGGGAAATGCCGCCCGCATAGGCGTTATGGGCGAAGCGGCCGTGCCATTCCGGCAGGCGCGCAAGCAGTTGCTCATCGGTTTCTATCGGGGCGGTAGTGCCGGGCACATGGGCAAAATCCCACAACGGAAAAATGTTTTCATATTCCCGTCCGTCCACCATAATGCAGGTGGCGCCGCCGGCGCATAAGTTGGCAGAAAGCGCATTTTCTCCGTTGATGCTTTCACCCAGCATCATGTCCGGTTGGGTCACGCGGCAGCCGATGTGGCTTTTGATGGTGCGGCTCACGTAATACCCGCTGTTATAAAAGAATTTGTCGCCGTGCAAGGCGTAGCCCTCGGCACTAAACGAGGCCAACTGTTCCTGCATTACGTCGCGGCAGGGCATTTCCGGCACCTGTTGCAGCAACAGAAGCGTATGCCGAATCCCGTTGGCCGAAAGAGCGTCCGGCCGCACGATCTCCCGCCCGAAGGTCAAATAATCTACGTGCTTGTTGCGCACACAGTACCGAATGCCCGAAAAAATGAACTTGGCCAGCACGGTTAATTCTTCTTGCGAAAACTGCCATTCGGTTTGCTTTAAGATGAAGATCAACGCGGCACAATCGGCGGCAAACGCCCGGCCGTATCCGCAGGTGTAAAGCTGGGCGTGGTGAAACAGATAAGAATGGTCTAACTGCATGCCGTCTTGCCCGTTGGGTTGTACAACCAGTTCGGTGCGGGCCGTGTCGATCGTGGCGCGCAACAAGGTTTCGTTGTTTGTCAACACAGCCAACACAACGGTGTTCATAACCCCCCAAAGCAAGTTGGCGCCGTGCCAGGCCGGGTAGGAGCTGCGATTTTCTACTCGACAAGCGGAGACGTATTGCATCAATCCGGACGTTTGCGCAGGCGTTAGCCGTTCGGCCAACAGCAGGCATATGCGCCCGGCGCTGCGGGGCAAGCCGATATCGTTAAACCACCAGTTGGGATTGCGGCGAGGCGCCTGCAAAAAGAAATCAACGCCGCGCAGCACGGCCTGCAGATGATTCGGCTGCGCCAAAAAAGATTCATCTGCCGCCAAACGTGCCAGCCGCGCCAGATGACTGCCAAAACTCCAGTTGCCCTCGTCGTCAACGGTATAGTCCAGGTCCGAAAAACGCCCGTCTTTCTGCATAGCGGTCAGCAATGCGGTTTTTTCCGGCTTTTCCGGCAGCATATCAGGCGCATGAAGAAGCTGCAATACATTTTGCTTTACGGTTTGTATCATCGTACCGGCACCTCGATTCTGTACGTTTGCTTTTATTCTATCGGAGCCGTTCCGGTTTGTCAACCATATCTTGTGGCAAACCGGGCAAAAATCCGCAAAAATCAGTTGCATTGCCATGCATTTTGTGGTAATGTATTAACATAAACAGAAATGAGGGAAGGGAAACTCATATGAAACGATGGCTTGCCGTTTTGCTGGTGTTGGCGTTGGCGCTGGTTGTTACCGCTTGCGGCAAAGACGGCCCCGCGGATGAGGCTAACGACGGTTCTGAAACGACGAACAGCGAAAGCGATTCACAGCCTGCCGCAACGCTGGTTACCTACGGCCGCATTTCCGCGCCGGAAGCGCCGACAGGTTGGGTGATTTTGGAAGAAAGCAACGACGATCAACTGGTTTACGCCAAGCAAACCGAGCAATTTGCCGCCAACGTGCAGTTGTGTCCGTATTTGCGCATTACCGTGCAGGAGGGCGACGCCAAAACGCTGTTTGAAGCTGTTACCGCGCAAAAGGATTCGTTTCAAGAAGGGTATCGCACCGAAGAGGTGACCATTGCCGGCATACCGTTTTATAAAATGGTGCCGGACCTTGGCATGATGGTGCTGTATGGCAATGTGGACGGCCACACGGCCGTGCTGGAGCACACCAAGTTTTTAGATGAAGAAGACCCGGCGGTGGCTCAAATAATCGGCAACATGCGGATCGCCGACGCACCCGCGGCGCCGGCATCCCAGGCAGATACATCATCGAATTAGGAGGATCATTATGGGTTTGTTCGGAAAAATGTTTGAAAAAAAGCAGTGTTCTGTGTGCGGCGGCGAGATCGGCTTGCTGGGCAACCGCAAACTGGAAGACGGCAATTTGTGCAAAAACTGTGCGGCTAAGCTTTCGCCCTGGTTCAGCGACCGTCGCAACAGCACGGTGGATGAGATCAAGGCGCAGTTGGCTTATCGGGAAGAAAACCAACAGGCCGTGGCAGCTTTTCATACCACCCGTTCGTTTGGCGACGATTGGAAAGTTTTGTTGGATGAAGACGCCAAAAAGTTTATTGTGACCCGTGCCCGCAACATTGCGGACGCCAACCCTGACGTGCTGGACTTCGCTCAAGTGACCGGCTGCGACCTGAACGTGGATGAGGACCGTGATGAAGAGCGGCGGGAAGACGCTAACGGCTCCATGGTGAGTTACAATCCGCCCCGGTTTACTTACAGTTATGATTTTGAAATGATCATTCGTGTGAATCATCCTTATTTTGATGAAATGCGCTTTGAACTGAACGGTTCTTCGGTGGAAATCAATCCGGAGCACGCCGTGCCCGCATCGCAAAAGCCGGACCCCATGAACAACCAGGACTATCGCGAATATATGACCATGGGGCAGGAGATCAAAGCCGCCCTCACCGGTGCGCGTGACCAGGCCCGTGAAGAAGCCCGTGCCGCAGCCGCGCCCAAAACCAGCGTGACTTGTCCCCATTGCGGCGCCACCACCATGCCGGACGCCGCGGGCTGCTGCGAATATTGCGGCGGCGCATTATAATTCGATCTGCAAGAAAGGCCGGGATTTCCCGGCTTTTTTTATACTGAAATATAAAACGTGAGGTTTTGCCTGTTTGTGCGTTTAATAGATGAAAATGCCAAAAAAGGAAGTGACGGTATGCGCAGATTCTTTCTGGTTTCGGTATTGATCGGCGCTTTGCTGCTGTGCGCATGCGGCTCGGCCGCGCTTGCTCCGCACCCGACCGAAACAAACGGCGTGCCGGACGGCCGGAACACTGACGCGGCGCCGGTTTCTGCCGAAGAATCGACCGTAGATTTTACAGCAAAAGTCGTTCGCACCAACTGGTCGGAAGCGCCGCAGATCAAAGACAAGTGTTTAAATTCGTATGCGGGTGATACGGCGCCGGCGGATTGGCTGCCGGTGTATAAACTGGATTCCCTTGCGCAACTGGAACGGTTTAAGAACGAATTTTCGCCGTTTCTTGCGCTGCAACAGGGCCACGGAAATGCCGAAGCACCTTCTTTTGCACAAGCAACCGCTATGTATGACAACGCGTTTTTTGAGAATCACTCGTTACTTTTAACCTATTTGACGGCAAGCAGCGGATCGATGCGGTTTGGGATACAAGACGTTGTGATCGACCGTTCGACGATGTGCTTACAAGCGGCACAGGTAAACGACGTTACGGTTGGCACGTGCGATATGGCCGGCTGGCTGTTATGGGCGGAAGTGCCAAAAGCCGAAATAGCGGCGTGTGATGTTTTCGACGCCCGGTTGGCCGACTGTCGGGCGGCGGAGTCGTCATCGGAACCGACTTCGACAATAGAGCCGTTGCCGGAAGGCGTTTCGATGGTTTCCACAGTAGCGCACATTGTTTACGGTGAATTTTCTTATGATGAATACAAGCGATCGTTGGATCTGCAGGCAGCGGGCGTGCAAACGGAAGGCTTTGTGAACACACAGCCTGTGCCGGCTTTTGAACCCGTTGAGCGAGCCAAAGCGGAGGTTACTGCGGACTATAACGCCGTTGAAACCCGGTTTGACAGCGAACAAGGCGTGTGGATGGTGCACTTTTTCAATACCAATTGGGCCGGCGGGGACGTAACCGTTTGCATGGATGAATACGGCGTTACGCTGCTTGTTTGCGGCGGTGAATAAGAATCGGTGAAAAAGGAGATATATACGATGAAAAAGATGATACCGCTATTGCTGGCTGTTATGCTTACGCTGTCCGCCTGCGGGCAACCGGCGGCCACGCCAACCGATCCGGTCAGTTTGATTTTGGCTTCCCGCCCGGCGGAAGGCACAGGCGGCGACGAAGCTTCGGCCATCGCTTCGCAACCGACGCAATCAAAGCCCGAAAGCCAACAAAACGGCGGCAGTTCCGCCGGCGAACAACCGCAGCCTGTTTCTTCGGCCGCTTCTTCTCAGTCGGCGCCCGCGCCGGACGCAAACGCTGTGCAAACGTTGGCTATGCCGGCTGCCCAAAATCTGCCGGCCGTTCCCGACAAAGACGCCGCCGACCGGGTGCTGCAGTATTGTTACGATATTTCCGCCGCCGTGCTTACGCAAGAGAAAAAGAACACGGTGTTTAGCCCTGTTAGCGCGTATTATCCGCTGGCCATGATGGCCACGGGCGCGCAAGGCGACTCGCTGCAGGCGTTACAGCGATTATTGCATGCAGAAGGCTTTTCGGCTCAGCAGATAGCGCAGCAGGCCGACTGGGTGTACCAAACCACCAACCTCAAAACCGATTTTTCGGAATTTGCCACCGCCAATTCCATGTGGCTGCAGCAGGGTTTGACGCTGAACGAAGATTTTGCCAAGCTGGCTTCGCAACGGTTTCACGCCACGGTGAATGCAGCGAACTTTGCGGGCCGATTCAACGAAGTGAAGCAGGCCATCATCAACTGGGGCAGGGAACAGACCCACGGCAAAGTGGAGCCGCAGCCGCCGATCAGAACAGATACGCTGCTGGCTTTGTGCAATGCGGTGTATATCAAAGACGTTTGGGCAGAATCGTTCGGCCGGGCGCCCGACGCTGTGTTTACGGGCGAAGACGGGCAGAAGAAAACCTGCGGCATGATCGGCCGCAGCTTGAGAACGGCCTGGAAAACGACTGACCGTTACACGGCGGTGAACGTGCATTTGAGCGGCACCGGCATGATGACGTTTATTGTGCCGGCGAAGGGCCGGGCGCTGTCGTCGGTTCTGGCGGCCGACGTGCTCAACGACGCTTTAACGCAACCCGGCGCCGAACGCACGGTGGAATTAACCATTCCGCTGCTTAAAACCGATTCGCACATGAGTTTGCAAAAGCCGTTGATTTCGCTTGGCTTGGAATCGCTGTTTTATAAGCGGGAATTGTCCGGCTTAGTGGCAGACGACGCCTTGTTGCTGCAGGCGATCACACAGGACGTGCATTTGGAATGGGATGAAAGCGGTATTGAAGCCGCCGCCGTAACGGTGGCCGCCATTGCCAAGGACGCCGCGCCGCCCGTGGGATTGCCGCCCGTTACCATGAAGTTAGACACACCGTTTGTTTACGTTCTGCACGGCGAAGCCGGGATCTATATGATCGGTACTTGCTATATGCCGTAAAACAAGCAAAAAAGAGTCCGGTTTAGCGAGGCGTCCTAAAGGACAGTTTATAAAAAACCGGCTGAGGCAAGGATCATTCCTGACTTCAGTCGGTTTTTTGTTGCATATCGGCGCAAGCAGGACGTTTGTGTGCCAAACGTCCGGAAAAAGTGATGTTTGCCCTGCGGGCAAGTGATGCAGTTCGCTTTACGAACAATGATGTTTTGCGGCTTTGCCGCAAAATGATGTGATGTGTTCCGCTCACGCGCCGAAGGCGCACATCATGCCCGA
>CADBNN010000008.1 GCA_902796075.1 Oscillospiraceae bacterium
CCGGCAGGTCTCACCGCTCCGATGCCTCGGCTTTTCCCCAAAAGGCTTGCGCCTTTCGGGGACCCCGATTTTCGGTCGAAATGACAAGGTTTTCAATCTGTCATCCCGAGCGGAGCCGAGGGATCTCTTTCCGTCTTTGCAGGGCGGCTTGCCAAAAGGACGGGCAGGTGTATTCTGTGCGCCTCCAAAACAAGGTGGGGGCGCAGAGCATACGCCTGCGGGCATGCGCACATACAAAAACCGGGGCGGCCGGTCGCGTCCACCGGCCGTCCCGGCATTTAATAATCTGCGCAAATTATTAAAAGGGGTCCCAGGGGGATCCGGAGATCCCCCCGGGGAAACATGAAAGAAAGTTAAGTAAGATTAGTGAGTGGTTTTGATTCCGAAGTTAACTACCACAGAAAGGTTATCGGTAGAAACACCAGAAATGTTAGTAGATTTGCAGTTTGCATCTTCGCCTTCAAAGTAGATGTAAACTTCAGCTTTTACAGCGGTTTCATTAGTATTACCGATTGTGGTGGTAGAAGTCGGCTTATCATAGCCCGCAGCAGCTTTCGCGTTCAATGCACTTACAGGGGTGGTAGCTTTAAAATTATAGGACATAGTAGTAGTAGCGGACGCTTCGTCAATAACAGGAGCGTAAATATAGGCCGAATTACCAACAACAACAAGCACACGCAACGCATTGTCAATTTTCAGGAAAGCATCGTCAGAGGTAACAGTTACATCATTGATGTACAGGTCTTTATAAGTCGCTTCGGAGCCAAGCGTAAGGACAGAACCAGAGGATTTGATGTAGAACTCATTAAGCAAAACATAAACCTTTTCGTTGGTATCTTTGCTATTAGCAGTGCCGCCATCAAGATCGACAAAGCCCTCACCAGAAGTAGAATTAGTCCATTTAATGGAAAGATCTTCATAGCCGGAAGCAGCGTTCGCATTGGCGTCATCAGCATTGGGGCTGGTGTTGTGAGCCCAAGCAGGCGTTTTGGTGCCGGCAGTGCTGGTGGGAACCAAAGAAGCAGTAGTAACTTTTGCATCAGCCGAGTTGGTCCAAGAAGTTTTGTCGGCGTTAGAAATCAGAATACCGTCTTCAGCCACAGCCTTCACTTTCATCCCGGTGGCGGTTACTTGCGTATTCATGGAGAACCATGCGTAGGTGGAGGTGCCCACCAATACGGCCGAAATGAGCAACATGCAAAGCGCGGGGATGAGTTTTGCAAATTTCAGTTTCATAGTGGTTATTTCCTTTCTTAATTCAATGATTTATTGCAAATACCGGTCGCCACCGGTAAAAAACAATACGAGGTTACGAGTTGCTGATACGGGAGCCGGTTTCTTCGTCGGCGATGACGGAGACGGCCATGTCGATTTTGAATTCGCCGCCGATGATCTTATCGACGCAATCGGGGTCGTTGCCTTCCAGCCAGATGACGATGGTGAATTTGGTGATATCGCCGGGTTTAAAGTGTTCCACCGTTTTGTTGATGATGGTGTTGCCGCTTTGGAAGGCCACGGTGCCGGGTTCCGGTCCCTCTACTCCGTCGGTGCGGGGGTAGGCGTAATCGGTCATGTCGCCGTTTACGTATACCCGGACGCGGGCCGCCTTTTCGATCTCATAGGTCATGTTGGCGATGTAGAGGTTGTAGTTATAGGTGACGGTTTTGGAACCGGCGTTGATGCAATAAAAGGTGTAGGCCACGTAGTTGTCGCCGTTATGCTCACCGTCTACATTATCTAACCAGTCGGGCAAGGTGGCGCCGTCGATATTGGTGACGGTTTCGGCGATCTCCGCATTCAGGCGGGAGGTGAAAGAGTCGAAATCGGGGCTTTCGGAAAGGGTGAGGGCGTATTCATTATGGTCAAACTTATTGACCATGACGGTGAAGGCGCCGAATTTCATATATAAAACCGAAAGCACATAGCCGATGATGAGTATCAGCACCGCGATGCCGGCGGCCATGGGCAGCAGGCGGGTCCAGCGGCGATAACGCTTGACCTCCCCCGCCGTGCGGCGGATGCTGACGCCCACGCGATTTTGTTTGGCCATGTTACAGTTCCTCCTCTTCGCGCTGGGCCACGGCTTCGTCCAGCGGCATGCGCAGGCGGCCGTGGGCAACGTCGCCCGTATAGCCGGAGGACGGCATATAGCCGAAGCAGTCGGCCCGGCTGAAGGCGGTGATCTGCGCGTCGTTATAAACGCCGTCGGCGATCACGCCGATGCCGAGGCCCCGCAAAAACGACACCAGCGACGCCACCGAAGCGGCTTTATCGCGATGATCGCCCAAGGTGGAAAGCCAGGGGGCCAGGGTAACGTAGTCCAGCGGCAGATCCAGCAAGGGGGTCAAGGGAGCGTCTTTTTCGCCGGCGCCGATCATCATGGTTTTGACCTTTAACAGCTTGGCGCTGAGCAGGGCCATGCGAACGGGTTCGACGTCTTCAAACAACAAGGTGCGAGGAAATTCCAGGCAGATCTTTTCGGGCCAGGGGCAGGAAAACTCGTCCAGCAATTCTTTTAGGGCGGCGTAAAAATCCTGCTGCAGGGTGAAGGCCGCGGGACACCGGGCGGTGACAAATTCCACATGCCGGCCGGCTTGTTCAAAAGCGGCCACCGCCGCCACCGCCTGCCCGATGTTGTAACGGGCCAGACGCATGCCGCGGTCGGTCTCATCGGCGGCGTAAGCGTATTTGGCGGGCGAAAGCACGCCTTCTATTACGCTGTTAACGTATGTAAACGAACGGTAGGCAACCGGCAGGCGGCGATAGCAGGAATTGATTTGCGCGTAGCGTACTTCCAGCGGCGCCACGCCGGCGTCTAAGGTCATGCGCAGGTAATCGGGCGTATCGTCCCGCGGCTGTTCGGCCGGTTGTTCTTCGGCAGAAAGCGCTTCGGCCGGGGTTTCGGCGGGTTGTTCTGCAGCTGGGTCGGGGGTTTGTTCCGTTTTAAGGGATTCGGGTTGCATTGATTCCATTTCGGTCATGCGGCCGTTCCCCCTCCCCCGTTATTGTAAAAATAAAACAAAAAAAGTCGCAACCCGATTCCCTTTGCAGGGAACGTTTGCAACTGGCTGCCCTTACGGGCCCTATAGCTTTGCGCCGCCGTTTTTCAACGGTTTTGCCAAACCATATTCTTTTTTCGATGGTATTTTAACACAGTGTTAATCATTTGTCAAGTATTTTTTGAAAAATTTTTTTTCTCGCGCCGCGGCGGATATTTTGGTCATAATGTGGTGCAATTGACTTGACTATACATTATATATGTGGTAAAATGCGTTTTGTTACATTAAAATGAAAGGATGCGGCACGCGTGAAACACAGCCAAAACGAAGCTGAAGCCGAAAACCTGCGCACAGGCGGCCTGCGCATGAACGTGTTTAACATTTGCATTTTGGCCATCACGGTGGTTATGACCGTGGCCATGGTGTGGAACATGCACCAGGTGGCGCGGCAATATGAAACGGCCAAACATGCGATCGATACCTATGACGTGTGCCGGCGATGCGCCGACGACGTGCGGGCGGCTTCGGACTATTTGACGCAGGAGGCAAAACGGTTTGCCGCCACCGGCGACAAAACCCACCTGAACAATTACTTAAATGAAGCGTTTAAGGTACGCCGCCGTGAAAAGGCGGAAGAGACAATTGCCAAATATTTGAACGACGAACAGCAGGAAAATCTGCGGCAGTCGCTGGATTATTCAAAAGAACTGATGACCCGGGAGTATCGCGCCATGCGCCTTACGCTGGAAGCCATTGACACCCAGCCGGCCGACATGCCGGAGGCGCTGCGCCGCGTGGAACTGAACGCAGCCGACGCCGCCCTGCCCAATGAGGACAAACGGATAACGGCCATTCAAATGCTGAACGACGAAGTGTATATGACCGCCAAGTCGATGATATATGACAGCGTGGCCCGGTATTCCCAGCAACTGCTGGCCATGACCCACGACGCGGAGGAAGACGCCTTTAGACGTTTTGTGCGGCTGGGCAACTGGCAGCAGGTGATGTCTATCGCCGTGCTGGCGCTGCTGGTGCTTACGGTAGTGGTGACTTCTTGGCTGGTGCTTAATCCCATGCGCCGCACCGAACGGCAACTGCTGAAACGCCGCAAGCTGGCAGTGAAGGGCGCCCACGAAATGCGGGTGTTTGCCAGTTATTACAACCAGGCGTTTGAGGATAACCGGCGGTATCAAAAACAGCTTTCGCACGACGCGACGCACGATCCCCTGACCGGCGCGTGCAACCGGGCGGTGTTTGACGAGATTTGCGACCAGACCCACAACACCCGGGACATGGCTTTGCTGATCGTGGACGTGGACCTGTTTAAGGGCATTAACGACCAATACGGCCACGGCGTGGGCGACGCGGTGCTGAAGCACGTGGCCAAACTGCTGCAGGAAAGCTTCAGAACGGGCGACGCGGTGTGCCGCGTGGGCGGCGACGAATTTGCCGTGGTGCTGCACGGGTTTGACAGCGACCGGCAGGATCTGCTGCGGGACAAGGTGGCCGAAATGGCCAACCGGCTGGCCCATCCGCTGGACGAAAGCCTGCCCAGCGTTACGCTGAGCGTGGGGGTGGCCTTCGGCCACGAAACGGTGGATTTTATGAAGCTGTATAAACGGGCGGACGACGCGTTATATATCGTAAAAGAAAACGGCCGCAACAATCTGGAGTTCTACCGGGACAACATGACGATGAGCCGAGCATAAGCAAAAAACAAAGGAAGCAGTTTCCCAACGGAAACCGCTTCCCTTTTTTATTTGTTTATTTGCCGATGGCGCGTTTGCGGTCCTGCAGTTCATACAGCCGCCGGTAGCGGCCGCCCAGGGCCAACAGTTCCCGGTGGGTGCCCTGCTCCACGATCCGGCCCCCGGCCAGCACGATGATGCAGTCGGCATGCTGCACGGTGGAAAGCCGGTGAGCTACCACCAGCATGGTGCCGATGGTGCGGATCTTTTCCAGCGAATCCTGAATGAGGCGCTCGGTTTCGGTATCGATATTGGCGGTGGCTTCATCCAGAATGATAACGGAGGGTTTGTGGATGATGGTGCGGGCAAAGCTGAGCAGCTGCCGCTGGCCGGCGGAATAGTTGTTGCCCCGCTCCAGCACCGGCTCGTCCAGCCCGCGTTCCAGCTTGTTGATGAAGGAATCGGCGTTCACATAACGGCAGGCTTCCATCACCTGTTCGTCGGGCACGTTTTCCAGCCGCATGAGAATGTTGCTGCGGATATCGCCCGAAAACAGGAACACGTCTTGCAGCATTTGGCCGAAATGGCTGCGCAAACTGGCCAGTTTGATGTGGCGCACGTCTATGCCGTCTACCAGGATCTGGCCGCGCTGAATGTCATAATTGCGGCAGATGAGAGACAAAATGGTGGTTTTGCCCGCGCCCGTGGGCCCCACAAAGGCCACCGTTTGCCCCGGCTGCACGTGGAAGGATACGCCCTTAAGCACCCACTCCCCCGGCTTGTAGGCAAACCACACGTCGCGGAATTCTATTTCACCCCGCATTTCGGGCAGGTCTACGGCGTCGGGCAGGTCGGTGATCTCGGGTTCAATGTCCAGCACGGTAAAGATCTTTTCGGCCGCGGCAAAGGAGCGCTGCAGCATATCAAACTGTTCGGCCAGGTTTTGAATGGGGTTATAAAACTTATTGATGTAAAGATAAAACGCCACCACAACGCCGGAGGTGATGATCTGTCCCAACACCGGCTCGCCCGACAAAGCGCCCATGCTGCCGCAATAAAACAGAAAAACGATGGACGAAATGTAAAGCATATATACCATGGGGCGGAATATGCCGAACACCAGCATGCGGGCCTGGCGGGCTTTTTTCAAATGGTCGCTTTTTTCGGTAAAATCGTCCATTTTACGCTGTTCGCGGTTAAAGATCTGAATAATGCCCATGCCCGACAAGTTTTCGGACAGGAAGGTGTTCAGGTCGGTGGTGGCGTCGTTTACCCGGCGGTGGGCCTTGCGGGAAAACTTGCGGAACACAATGGTGAACCAGGCCACAAAAGGCGTGAAAGCCAACACCATAAGGGTGAGAGCGTAGTTGAGCGCCAGCATGGCCCCCAACACGCCGAAAATGACCATGACGTTTTTGACCAGCGTGACCAGAATGTTGGTGAACAGATAGGAAATGGCGTTGGGGTCGTTGGAAACGCGGGTGACCAGCTTGCCCACGGGGATTTGGCTCAACTGCTCGTGGGAAAGGGCTTCCACATGGGTGAACACGTCACGCCGCATGGCCGAAAGGATCTTTTGGCCGGTTTTTTGCAGCAAAATAGCCTGCCAATAGGTGCCGATCATACTCACGATCAACAGCCCGGCGTACACCGCCACCAGCGCAAACAGCCGGGGCAAGGGAAACACGTCTTTTATCATATCTTCTATGCGGCCCACCAGCAGGGGCGACAGCACGTCGTACCCCACCGAAACGACCATGATGACGAGAGCCAAAATAAATTGACCCCGATATGGTTTGGCATAGGCCAACAGCCGGCGGATGATGACCCGGTCGGACATATGGCGGGAGGTATCGGCCGGATCGGGCCGGCGGGCCTGCCAAATGTAAGCCGCCGTGAACAGCAGGGTGAACAGGCCAATGATGGCCCCCACCAGCCACAAAGGAAGCGTGTTAGGCAAGGTCGTCATCTCCTTCCTCAAGCCGCTGCAGGTCCACCATTTTGCGGTAGGATTCGCAGGTAGCGTACAGCTGTTCGTGGGGGCCGGCAGCCGCTAAAGCGCCGTCTTCCAAAAACAGGATCTGGTCCATATTTTCCACCGTGGAAATACGGTGGGCAATAAGCAGCGTGGTTTTGCCCTTGCGCGTGGCGGCCAGATTCTCTAAAATAGTTTTTTCGGTGGCGGTATCCACCGCCGAAACGGAATCGTCCATAATCAGAACGGGAGCGTCTTTCATCAGCGCCCGGGCAATGGAAATGCGCTGTTTTTGCCCGCCCGAAACGGTGACCCCCCGCTCGCCCAGCACGGTGTTATAGCCCTGCGTAAACTCCCGCACATTGGCGTCTACGTCGGCCAGCACGGCGGCCTGCCGCACCGCGTCTTCAGTGGGCTCGTCCACCCCGAAGGCGATGTTGGCGGCAATGGTGTCGGAAAACAGGAAATTATCCTGCGGCACGTATGCGCAGTTGGCCCGCAGGGAGGCGATGGTGACGGTGTTCACGTCCTGCCCGTCTAAAAACACGCTGCCGTTTGGCACGTTGTAACAGCGCAGCAGCAGTTGGGCCAGGGTGGTTTTGCCGCTGCCGGTGCGGCCCACAATGCCCACGCTTTGCCCCGCGGGGATGGTGAAGGAAACGTCTTTCAGCACGTCAAATTCCCCCTGGGGATAACGGAAGGTCAAATGGCGGCATTCAATGGCGCCCTGCACGTTTTGCAGCGGTCGGGCGTCGGCGGCGTCGGCCACCGTGGGCCGGGCGTCCAGCAGGCGACTGATGCGGTTGAGGGAGGCTTTGCCCCGGGAGGTCATATCGATGAGTTCCGAAACCGCCATAATGGGCCACACCACGGCGCTGAAATAGCCGATGAATTCCACCAGCTGGCCGGCGTTGAAGGCGCCCTTGTACACCAGATATCCGCCGTAGCCCAGAATAACGCAAATAACGCTTTCAACAAACAAGGTAACAAGAATGCGCATGAGCACCGACGCACGGGTGTGTTCGATATTGGCTTTTTCATTTTCTTCATTGATGGCCTGAAACGCCATAAGCTCCTTGCTTTCTTTCACAAAAGCCTTGAGCACCGCAATGCCCGAAAAGCTTTCCTGCGCAAAGTCGGACAGTTTGGAAAAGGCGGCCTGCCGCACGTCCCATTTTTTCATCATATATTTGCCCAGCAAGGTGGCGCTGGCCAGCAGCAGGGTCATGGGGATCATGGAAAGCAGGGTCATGACCGGATTCATGCGCCACATTTTCACAATGGCCAGCACGCCCAGCAGCAATGCGTCAAAAAACATCATAATGCCCCAGGCAAAACATTCCTGCACCGTATCCAGGTCGTTGGTAAACAGGCTCATCATGTCCCCCACTTTGTGGGTTTGGTAGTATTCCCGGCTGAGCGTTTTGGCATTGCCGAACATGCGGCTGCGCAGGTCGGCTTCCATACGAATGGCCGAACCGAAAAACATGATGCGCCACAAAAACCGGCCGAACACGATGGCCAGCACGATCCACACCATAGGCGCGCACACCTGCTGCAGCACAAA
>CADBNN010000009.1 GCA_902796075.1 Oscillospiraceae bacterium
ATTTCTTCATTAGCCCGCTTGCGGGCGTCTTCATTTTCGGCGCGGCAAAGTTTATACAAAATACTTCCTTATCACGCCGCGCCGAAGCGGCCCGGCGGGGTTTTGTTTTGCCTATTTGTTCTTTTTCAGCGAAAAGCGCTTTTCCTGCCGCTTGCGCAGGCGGGCCATATTGTCCCGGTGCTTATATAAGATCAGCGCCGTAAAGCAGGCGGCCACCAGGGTGAGGAACCACCGCAGGGGGATCACCAGCGGATGATAGGCGCTCATGGCGGCCGCGTTCACCGCGTCAGACGAAGGCAGCAGCGAAAAGCACAGCCAGGTCACCACCGGGTAGCACACCGCCGCGATAATAGACGAAAGGGACACGATGCGGGTGACCAGCACCGAAACGGCAAATATGCCCACCACGATCAAAAACACCCGCCAGTCCAGCACCAGCATAACGCCGGCGGTGGTGGCAATGCCCTTGCCGCCCCGAAAGCCGAAATACAAGGGGAACATGTGGCCCACCAGGCAAAAGAAGCCGCTTACCGAAGCGCCGTAAACCGGGGCCACCGCGGCGGCGTAGTCCAGCACCTTGCTGGATTCGGTTATCACCGTTTCGGGCGCCAGGGGCACCAGCAGGCCGGTGAGCAGATATTTGCCCAAATACACGGCGGCCACGCCTTTCAAAAAGTCGCCCAAAAAGGTGAGCACGCCCGGCAAAAAGCCGGCGGTACGCATCACATTGGTCATGCCCGCGTTGCCGCTGCCGGCGTTGCGCACGTCCCGCCCGGTAAACCAGCGGGTGACCAAAATGGCAAAATTCACACTGCCCAGCAGGTAACCCAGCAGAGCAAACAAAAGCAAAAACAAAATGATCGTAAGACGATAGGGCACAAGCCCGCCCCCTTTCGTAAAACTAAACGGCGGTTGCCAAGGGCTTTATTCGCCCCGTTCGCGTATGACCATGCGCACCGGCGTGCCCTCCAGGCCGAAGGTGGCGCGTATCTGGTTTTCCAAATACCGCTGGTAAGAAAAATGGAACAATTCTTTATTGTTGCAAAAACACACAAAGGTGGGCGGTTTGGTGGAAGCCTGGGTGATGTAATAGATCTTGAGCCGTTTGCCTTTGTCGGTAGGGGGCTGCACCCGGGCGGTAGCGTCGGCCAGCAGGTCGTTGAGCATGCCGGTGGCAATGCGCATGGCATTCTGGTCGGCCACAAAGCGAATGAGTTCATACAGCCGTTCCACCCGTTGGCCGGTTTTGGCCGACAAAAACACAATGGGGGCGTAAGACATAAACGCCAGATCCCGCATAATATCCTGCCGCATGCGGTCCATGGTTTTGTCGTCTTTTTCCACGGCGTCCCATTTGTTCACCGCCACAATGCAGCCTTTGCCGGCGTTGTGGGCCAGGCCCGCCACTTTGGCGTCCTGCTCGGTAAAGCCTTCGGCCCCGTCGATCATGATCACGCACACGTCGGCCCGGTCCACCGCCATTTCGGCCCGCAAAATGCTGTAGCGTTCAATGGCGTCGTCCGCTTTGGCCACCCGGCTTTTGCGGCGCAGGCCGGCGGTATCGATCAGCACAAACTTGCCGTATTCATTTTCCAGCGGCGTATCGATGGCGTCCCGGGTGGTGCCGGCGATATCTGAAACGATCGACCGGTTTTGCCCCGACATACGGTTCACCAGCGACGATTTGCCCGCGTTGGGCTTGCCGATGACCGCCACTTTAATGGCGTCGTCTTCCTCTTCTTCTTCGCCGCCGCCGGGCAGCAGGGCCAGCACCGCGTCCAGCAGATCGCCGGTGCCGTGGCCGTGCACAGCCGAAACGGCCACGGGATCGCCCAGCCCCAAATTATAAAATTCATAAAACTCGGCGGGGGTTTGGCCCACGCCGTCGCACTTGTTCACGCACAGCACCACCGGCTTGCCGCTTTTTTGCAGCATGGCGGCCACTTCCGCGTCGGCGGCGGTCACACCGGCGGTCAAATCGGTCACCAGCACGGTCACGTCGCACAATTCAATAGCCAGCTCCGCCTGCCGGCGCATGCCCGCCAAAATCACTTCTTGCGAAAAAGGCTCAATGCCGCCGGTGTCTACCAGCATCAGCGAACGGCCGCACCATTCGCAGGGGGCGTAGATCCGGTCGCGGGTCACGCCCGGGGTATCGTCCACAATGGAAAGGCGCTGGCCAATGAGCTTGTTGAACAAGGTGGATTTGCCCACGTTGGGGCGGCCCACAATGGCCACCAAAGGTTTTGCCATAATGCATATCCTCCGTATAAAAAACGGTCAATCGCGGCGCAGGGCACCGTAGCGGGTCAGCAGGTCGGCGGTCACGCCGGCACCGGCCACCAGCGCCCGGCCTTGGTAGGCTTGCAGGGCGGCTTCCAGCGCGGCGGTATCGTTGGCCGCAAAACACACCGGCTTGCGGCAAAGGGGCAGGGCGTCGGCCAAAAAAGCCGCGTCTGCCGGGGTTTGCAGCGTAATAACAGCCAGTTCAGCCTCGTCGTCCGCGTCCATCATATCGTCCATCAAATCGGGCGAAGCGGCAAAGGTTTCTTCCTTGCCGGCCGTGGGCAGATCATACACGTCCCGCTCGTCGGCCAGTCGGTTTTGGGCAGCTTGCGGCATGGTGGGAGGCGCGTGGTCGGCCAGCGCTCGGCTCAAACAAGCCAAATGGGCCGGCGTGGTGCCGCAGCACCCGCCAATAAGGCACGCGCCCGCGTCCGCCAGGGCGGCGGCTTGCGTGGCAAACGCTTCCGGTGGCAGGGGATCGTCTGCTTCGCCCGCGTTGGGTTTGGCGATCAGCGGCACGGCGGCATAGGCCGTTGCTTCTTGCAGCAGGGCCGCCATAGCGGCCGGCCCGCAGGAGCAGTTGAGTCCCACTCCGTCGGCGCCCATGGCCTGCAGGGTGACCACCGCCGCCGGCAAACTAAGGCCGGTGAGAGTGCGGCCGCCGGCTTCCACCGTAATGGTCACCAGCGCCGTCATGCCCCGGGCTTTGGCACACAGCAAGGCAGCCCGGGCGTCGGCCAGGGTCATTTGGGTCTCGATCACCACCAGGTCCACCCCCGCGGTTTGCAGGGCGGCCAACTGGCGGTCGTAAACGGCGCACAAATCGGCAAAGCTCGCTGTTCCCATGGGGGGCAAAAACAGCCCCGAGGGGGACAAATCTCCCGCCACCCACGCGGCGTTGCCCACCGCCCGGCGGGAAAGAGCCACCAGCCGGTGGTTAAAATCTTCGGTTTGGTCGGCCAGGTCGTAGGCTGCCAGCTTTTGGGGGTTGGCGCCAAAGGTGGGGGCCAGCACCACGCGGGCGCCCGCCGCCACAAAATCCTGCTGCAGGCGCAGCAGCACGTCCGGGTGGTCCAGCACCCACTGTTCCACGCACACGCCGGCGGGCAGACCGGCCGCCATCAGGTTGGAACCGGTGGCGCCGTCTAACAGCAGGGGGCCGTTTTGTAAGGCATCTTTCCAATCCATGTTACATCGTCTCCGGCGCTTCTATTTTCAGCAAAGTCAGCAAATTGCTCAGCACCTGGCGCACACACACGCAAAGGGCCAGCCGGGCGGCGGTGAGGGCTTCTTCGTTGCCCTTCACCCGGCAGGCGTTATAAAACTTGTGAAACAGGGTGGCCAGGTCCATGGCGTAGCGGGTAACTTTTGAGGGGTCCAGCGCCTTGGCCGATTCCACAATGGTGGCGGGCAGTGCCGCCAGATGGCGGATAAGTTCTTTTTCTTCCGGCGCGGTCAAACATTCCATTTCAGCCGCCGGCAGGGTGCGGGCGTGAATGCCTTCCGCCGCCAGATTTTTCAAAATACTGCAAATGCGGGCGTGGGCGTATTGCACGTAATACACCGGATTGTCGGAAGATTGCTCCACCGCCAGATCCAGGTCAAATTCACAGTGGGTGTTGGGCTCCCGCAGGTTAAAGAAGAAGCGGGCCGCGTCAATGGGCACTTCCTCCAGCAGGGTAACCAGCGTGATGGCCTTGCCGCTGCGTTTGGAAAGCTTGACCACTTCGCCCCCCCGCACCAGGCGCACCATTTGCATAAGCACCACCTGCAGGCGGTCGGGATCCACGTCCAGGGCGGCCAGCGCCGCTTTCAGGCGGGGCACGTAGCCGTGATGGTCGGCGCCCAGCACGTCAATGGCCCGGGCAAAGCCCCGGGTGACCAGTTTATTATAATGGTAGGCAATGTCCGGCACCACATAAGTGGGAATGCCGTTTTGCCGCACCAGCACAAAATCTTCGGTGTTAAAATCGCTGCCCTTAAACCACACCGCACCGTCTTTTTCATAGGTGCGGCCCTTTTGGGTGAGCAGTTCCACGATCTGTTTTACCGCGCCGTTTTGGTGAAGGGTGCTTTCTTTAAACCACACGTCGTAATGAATGCGATACTGTGCCAGATCCCGTTCCAGCCCCTGAATGTTCAGCGGCAGGGCATAGTCCACCAGCGCCTGCCGGCGGGCTTCGGGCGTGGCGGCAACCAGCTTATCGCCGTACCGGTCGGCAAAGGCTTTGGCATGATCGATAATATCCTGCCCGTGATAGGCGTCTTCGGGCATTTCCACATCGTCGCGATACAACTGCAAATAACGGGCTTCCAGCGAAACGCCGAATTTGTTGATTTGGTTGCCCGCGTCGTTGATATAAAATTCCCGGCACACCTGATAGCCGGCAGCTTCCAGCACGCTGGCCAAACTGTCGCCCAGCGCGCCGCCCCGGGCGTTGCCGATGTGCATGGGTCCGGTGGGATTGGCTGAAACAAATTCCACGTCTACCGTGGCGCCGCCGCCGAAGTCGGAGCGGCCGTAGGCTTCGCCCCGGGCTTCAATATCGGCCAGCACGCCGGCGTAATAGGCGGGGGACAGGCGGAAGTTGATAAAACCCGCCCCGGCGATCTCGGCCGATTCGGCGTAGGTCTCGGTCAGATCCAGCCGGTCGGTGATGATCTGGGCAATGGCGCGGGGCGCCATGTGAAAGGTGCGGGCCGAAACCATCGCCACGTTGGCGGCGTAATCTCCGTGGGCCCGGTCGGCGGGCACTTCCAGCACAAAGGGAGGAATGGGCTCGCCCGGCAAAGCGCCTTCGGCCACGGCGCGGCCCAACGCTTCCATAATGGCACGGCGCAGGCCGGCCACGGTATTTTCTACAAAATCAGGCATGGGTTATTCTCCTTTATAACCGTCGGTTTGGTTTACCGAAATATCCAACGTGTTGCGCCCCGCGTAGGCGGCGTTGATATCCAGCGTGTAGCGCATGCGCAAACGGCCGCCCCGTTCATTCAGGCGGCAGTCCACCAGTTCGCCGTATACCCCCAGCGCAAATTCGCAGGGGCCGATGGAATACAAGCTGTGGTGGCGTTTGCCCTGTTCCACCGTCATGCGGCTGTCATGGGTGCCGATGCGGGCCAGTTCCACCTGCACCGGCGAGCGGGAAAGGTCGGCCCAAATGGTGGTGGTCATGGGGGAGCCGTCCTCCTGCGTCTCGCGGTAGGTCAACGTTACGGCCTGTCCTTCGGCCTGCATGCAGGCACGGGTGATCAGCTCGGTGGTTTCCTCCCCGCCGTCCACCTCCTGGGTGGTTTTAATGGTCAACATAACGTCCTGCACAGCTGCTCACTCCCACACGATCTTGGTCACATGCTCCACCGGGCGGCCCAAAAAACGGCCGGCCACTTCCGAAAACGCGTCGGTGCGGTCGCTCACAAAAAAGGCGCAGGCGCCGCCGGTGGTGCGGGCGTTCAGCAGGCCCTGTTGGCTCAGCAAAGCGGCGGCCCGCTCGGCGGTGGCCCGGCCGCTGTCGATCAGGGTCACGTCCGGCCCCATAAAGCGGCTTATCACGTCCCGCAGCAGGGGAAAATGGGTGCAGCCCAAAATCAGCGTGTCTACCTGCTGCTCTTTTAAGGGCGTTAAATACCGTTCGCACACCAGCGTGGGAATGGGATCGTCCGGATCGATCAGCCCTTCTTCCACCAACTGCACAAACAGTTGGCAGGGTTGCGAAAACACCCGGGCCGTGGGGTCCAGGTGATGAATGGCGGTTTCGTAGGCGCCGCTGTGCACGGTGGCGGCGGTGCCGATCACGCCGATGCGCCGGTTGCGGGTGGCGGCCACGGCGGCGTCGGCCGTGGGTTCTACCACCCCCAAAAACGGCACCGGCAGTTCCCGGCCGATATGGGCCGCGGTAGAACTAACCGTACCGCAGGCGGCAATAATGAGCTTTACGTTGTGTTCGGTCAAAAAGGCGGCGTCTTGCCGGGCATACCGTTCAATGGTGGCACGGCTTTTGTTGCCGTAAGGCACCCGCCCGGTGTCGCCGAAGTACACCAGATCTTCGCCCGGCAGCAGTTGGGCCAAAGCCGCCACGGCGGTCAGGCCGCCCAAACCGCTGTCAAATATTCCGATGGGTCGTTGGTCGTTCGTAACGAAACACCGCTTTCTTATAAAATGGTCACGCTTTGGCCGGCTTCACCTTGGCCGCGTAATGGGCGGCGGTTTTCAAATAGGGGTATTCTTCCATATACCGGTCGGCGGTTTCCATGCGGGCGGGTTGACCGCGCAGGGCGCCGGCCAGCACCACGGCCGCCACAACGCTGCGGGCTTCCTTGGTGCCGTTGCAATACACCTGGTTGAGCATTTCAAACAGTTTTTCCAGCCGTTTTTTGTCGTCGGCGTCCAGCAGCGCGCCCACGTGAGGCGCGGCGACCTCTTCAAAAAAGTGCACGTATAAAAAGGTTCCCTTGTCGGTCACATACCGGTCATAGTCGCCCTTAAACTGGGGAAACACCGTTAAAACCCGGCCGGCCAGGGGGGCGGGGGTGGGGTCGTCGCCCGGATTGCCCCGGGAGGGGATGGCGGCGGCGGTGTTTTTTTGCAGGGAGGGTTTTACGCCCAAAAATTCCCGCAGAGAATCTTCAAAATCGCTGGCGATAGACCGCACGTCCTTCAATGGCGCGTCCTGAGCAAACAGCCAGGCCGAAAGGGTCTTCCATTCGCCGGCGGGCTGATCGTTATCCACACCGGTCTGTTCTAGGTTAAACATTTCCCGGCCGTCGTCATAGCTCACCCGCACGGCGGCTTTGCCGTCGGAAAAATAACTGCCGTCTTCTTCATCCACCGCATGATAGCCCCGGCTTTCCAGCAGGGGGGCGATGGTTTCGATGATCTGATTATAGGCTTGCGCGTTCATAAGGCACCTCTATTCTTTATTCTCCGATGATCTTGATCAGCACCCGCTTGTTGCGTTTGCCGTCAAATTCACCGTAAAAAATCTGTTCCCAGGGCCCGAAGTCCAGTCGGCCGCCGGTAACGGCCACCACCACTTCCCGGCCCATGACCGACCGTTTCAAATGGGCGTCGGCATTGTCTTCAAAGCCGTTGTGATCATATTGATCGTAGGGCTTTTCGGGGGCCAGTTTTTCCAGCCAGCGTTCCATGTCCCGGTGCAGGCCGGATTCATCGTCGTTAATAAACACGCTGGCGGTAATGTGCATGGCGTTGCACAGCAAAAACCCTTCGGTAATGCCGCTTTCCCGCAGCGCCTGTTCGCATTGGGGCGTAATGTTCACAAACCCCCGGCGGGTGGGCAGGCAAAAGGTCAGTTCTTTGCGAAAAGATTTCATATAAAAACCTCTCTATAATAGAAGTATAATATTTTACTATTATAAGGGGCGGGGGCGTGGTTTGTCAATGGGTTTGGGTAAAGTTGGTGCACGCGGCCGGCGTTTTTTTGCCGCCTATGCGGCGTATCAGGGGGAAGGTCAGGGGCCACACCGCCGCCGCAAACAGTACCACCAGGCAATAGCGCACCGCGTCCATTGCCCAAAAGCCGGGGGCCGCCAGCGCAAACACGGCCTTAAGCCCTTTGAGCAGGCCCACCGTAAGGCCCAGCCCCACCGCGTATTTTATGGCTTGCTGCCAGCCGGTGCCTTCGGTGGAAAAGCGGATATACCGCCCTTCCAGCCAATAGGCGGCCAGCAGGCCCAGGGCGGCGCCCAGCAGTTTGGGGGCGTCGCTTTGGTGGGCCGAGCCCACCAGATCTGTTTGGGTCAACACAACGGCCGCTGTCGCCAGCACGCACAGTCCGGCGTAGATCCAGCCGTCTTTCAGCTTGCCTTTGTCACACAGTGCATACAGTCCCTGCATAGCCAGCAGGCACACCAGCGCCAGGGCCAGCCCGGCCAGCACGTCCACCAGCGTGTGCACACCCAAATATACGCGCGAAAGCATCACCAGCGCCACCACGGCCCACAGCAGCCCTTTCAGCCAGCCCCGGCGGGCCGCCAGCGCACCGCCGCCGAAGGAACAGCCGGCTGTGAGCGAATGGCCGCTGGGGCAGGAATAACCGTAAGCGTCTTCCAGCGCGGCGTCCACCGGCCGCAGGGTGGGGTCTTGCACCCAGGGGCGCGCCACATGCAGCAAACCTTTTAAGGCCTCGCACAGCGTCATGCCCACAAAAAACACGGGAAACAGCCGAAAGCCCTGCTTTTTGTTGTGGCACCACAGCAGCCACAGCGCCACCGCCGCAAAGGCGTATTCGGTGCCAAGCTCCGTTATGGCCAGCACCACCCGGTCCAGCCAATCGGTGCGTATAGATTCTATCCAGTGCAGTAATTCCATTGTTGCAAACTCATTTCCGCCGCCGTTATAGGAAGTGGCGGCGCACTCTATTATAGCGGATACCCGCCCGGTTTGTCAATCGGCGCCGGACGCAAATTACGGTTGCATTTTATGCGGGCTTGTGGTATAATCTATATGTAAATTCGGATATTATACAATAGGCGGGCTGTATCCGGCTCGCACAACTTTTTTTGTCGCTTGCCAAAGGAGAGTGAAGCATGAAACTGATTTTTGCCATTGTGAATGACGACGACGCCGCCCGTGTGCTTTCGGTGCTTAACCAGGCGGGCTTTTCGGCCACCAAACTGGCCACCACCGGCGGCTATCTCAAGTCCGGCAACACCACTTTCATCAGCGGGGTGGAGGACGATCAGGTCGATCAGGCCATTTCGCTCATTGGCAGCAATGCCCGCAAGCGCACCCAGATCATACACGACACCACTTCCTTCGGCGCCTTTAACACCATGGCCATGCCGCTGGAGATCACCGTGGGCGGCGCTACCGTGTTTGTGCTGAACGTGGAGCGGTTTGAAAAACTGTAATGATCACCACGTTGCAACAATTTGCCGGCAACGAGCGCACGCTTTCGGCGGTGCAAACCATGCTGCAAGCCGACCGGGTGCCCCAAACCGTTATGTTGGAAGGCCCTGCGGGCAGCGGCCGCAAAACCCTGGCGCGGCTGATGGCGGCGGGGCTGTTATGTGAAGGTGAAACCCGGCCCTGCGGCAAGTGCGCCGTGTGCCGCTTGGTGCAAACCGGCCATCCGGACGTGATGGAGATTGCACCGGAAAAAGACAAAACCGCCGTTTCGGTCGACCAGATCCGCCGGGTGCGGGCCGACGCATTCGTGCGGCCCAACCAGGGGCGGTGCAAGGTGTATATTTTGTGCGGGGCCGTGCGGCCGGAAGCGCAAAACGCCTTTTTAAAGATTTTGGAAGAACCGCCGGTGGGCGTGTATTTTATTTTGCTGTGCCGCCACGCGGGCGATTGGCTGGAAACGGTGGTTTCCCGCGCCACCCTGCTGCGGCTGGGGCCCGTTACCTGGCAGCAGGCAAAAACGGCGCTGCCGGCGCTGGGCCTGCCGGCCGACGACGAAACCCGCCTGCGGCTGGAACAAAGCGGCGGCTTGCTGGGGGAATTGATCGCTCCCGCCGGCAAAACCGACCCGGCCGCCACGGCCCGGGCGTGCGCCATGGCGCTGGCCCAAAACGATCCCCCGGCCTTTTTGGTCGCCACCGCCGGCGTGGCCGGCGAGCGGGCGCAGCACGCCCCGGTGCTGGAAGCGCTGTACGCCCTGCTGTATGGGGCGCTGCGCCACCGGGCCACCCAGGCCCCGGCTTCGGCCGAGGAAACGGCGCTGGCCAAGCGCCTTTCATCCCAACAACTGCTGGCGGCCGGGCAGGCCGTGCAGGCGGCGCTGGACCGGCTGCCTTATAACCCCAACGGGGCGCTGCTGTTCACAGCCCTGTGCGCCCGGCTGTTTCACACGCAATCATAAAAACGGAGAATACCATTATGCCAGATATTATCGGAGTACAATTCAGAGAAAACGGAAAAGCCTATTATTTTGACCCGGGCGAACTGCAGGTGGAAAAAGGCGCCACCGTGGTGGTGGAAAACGCCCAGGGGATCGATTGCGGCACCTGCGTGGCGGCCAATCACCCCCTGCCCGAAAGCTTCAACCGCCCTCTCAAGCGGGTCATTCGCCTGGCCACGCCGGACGATATCCGCCGGCTGGAAACCAACCGCAAAAAAGAAGAGGAAGCCTTTGACATCTGCCTGGAAAAAATCAAAAAACACGGGCTGGAAATGAAACTGGTCTCGGTGGAATACGCCTTTGACGGCGGCAAGATCCTGTTTTATTTCACGGCCGACGGCCGGGTGGACTTCCGGGAACTGGTAAAGGACCTGGCTTCCGTGTTCAAAACCCGCATAGAACTGCGGCAGGTGGGCGTGCGGGACGAAGCCAAAATGCTGGGCGGCCTGGGCATTTGCGGCCGGGAGTTTTGCTGCACCCGGTTTATGAACGATTTTCAGCCCGTCACCATCAAAATGGCCAAGGAACAAAACCTGTCTCTCAACCCCACCAAAATTTCCGGCACCTGCGGGCGGCTCATGTGCTGCCTGGGGTATGAGGAAGAAGCGTATGAACAGCTCAACCGCATCACCCCCCGGCCGGGCAGCGCCGTTAACACCCCCCGGGGCAAGGGCGTGGTGCAGGAAGCCAACCTGCTCACCGGCAAAGTGAAGGTGCGGCTGGACGATGCGCCCGACGCCCTGCCCGAAACCTTTGACCGGGCGGACCTGACCCCGGGCGAGCGGCGGCCCCGCCGGGAACGGGAAGAACCCCAACCGGCGCCGGAGGAATGATCCACCGCCGGCGGAAAATGTTGCAAAATGCAGATTAGGGCTTGCATTTTTCAAAAAATGTGCTACAATGCATCATAGAAACGGCCTTAGGCCGGAAAAGGAGGTGCGACCATGGCCTACAAAATCGGTGAAGATTGCATCAAATGCGGCGCGTGCGAAGGCACTTGCCCCGTCAGCGCCATCTCGGAAGGTGACGCTACTTACGTGATCGATGAAGATACCTGCATCTCTTGCGGTGCTTGCGCTGCGGGTTGCCCGGTGGACGCTATTTCCGAATAAGGCAAATCGGTCCCGAAAAAATCAACATTGTTACCAAGGGGATCAACGGTTTTTGTGAAATACAGCCGTTTTTCCGCTATTTGGCAAGCGATAATACAAAAATTCGTGATTTTTTGCTTGACAAAAGCGGGTGGAATGTATATAATGAAAACCAGAGATGCCCAAATTTTTAAAAAAGGAATGAGTCAAAATGAAAAAAGTACTTGCTCTGATCATGTGCGTTGCTATGATCGCTAGCTTCGCCGTGATCGCTTCTGCTGAAACCAAAGACGCTACCTTCACCTTCAAAACTGTTGACGGTAAAGGCTTGGCCGCTGGTGACACCGTCACCATCACCATGGACATTGCTGAAGCCAAAACCCTGATCGGTGCTATCGGCTTCAAAATCTCCTACGATGATGAATATCTGAAATTCATCGAAGATCCCACCACCTATGCTTACTTCAACACTGGTGTTGGCGCTGGCGGTGCTACTGCTGCTGGTAACGAAGAAACCATGGAAATTCAAATGGCTACTGCTGACGGCTTCAAAGCCCCCGGCACCGTGCTGTCCCTGACCTTCGAACTGAAAAAAGCGATCCCCGAAGGCAAAACCGCTGTTGTTACCGCTGAAGTGTCCATGGAACCCAAGGCTGCTGAAGGCGACGACACCTACAACGTGAAAATCGTTCCCGGTGGCGTGACTGTCGAAAAGACCCCCACTCCCGAACCCCCCTCCAGCACTGTTGAACCCAGCACTGTTGAAAGCAAAGACGGTGAACCCAAAGACGAAGACACCACCACCGGCACCAACCCCAAGACCGGCGACGTGTCCGCTGTTGCTGTGGCTGCCGGCCTGTGCGCTGTGATGGCTGCTGCGTTCGTGATCACCAAGAAAGTTAACGACTAATTGGTAACACGCACAAACTTTGCCCGCCTCGCGGGTAAAAAATAGTGGTATCTTAGAAAGCCGCTCCCCTTTTGGGGGAGCGGCTTTTGCCGTGTTATGCGCCTTGCGCCCGCAGGCCACACGGCAACAAAAGCCCGTTTTCGTTTGCCATCCCTGTGTAAAACAGGGGCCCCGAAAGGCGTTAGCCTTTTGGGGAAAAGCCGAGGCATCGGAGCGGTGAGAACCGGCGGTTACGCCGGGGCGATGAGCGGAGATCGGGGAGGCGCCGGTGGCGCGGCGCAGCCGCGACGGGAGGGTTGTTGAAAAAAAGATAACAAGAGATCCCTCGGCTTCGCTCGGGATGACAGACTGCAGATTTGTCATTTCGACCGAAAATCGGGGTCCCCGAAAGGCGCAAGCCTTTTGGGGAAAAGCCGAGGCATCGGAGCGGTGAGACCTGCCGG
>CADBNN010000010.1 GCA_902796075.1 Oscillospiraceae bacterium
ATATGCGACAAAAAACCGACTGAAGTCAGGAATGATCCTTGCCTCAGCCGGTTTTTTATAAACTGTCCTTTAGGACACCTCGCAAATCCTGCAGGGGGTTTTTGCTGTGTTTTACCGTGTGCCTTACATCAACAGCACTCGGGCCAGGGCGAAATAAATCAGCAAGCTCAGCCCGTCCACAATGGTGGTGATCATGGGGCCGGCCATCAGCGCCGGGTCCAAATGAATGGCTTTGGCCACAATGGGCAGGGTGCAGCCGATGCATTTGGCCACCACCACCGCGCACAGCATGGCGGTGCACACCACCAGCACGGTGGTAATGCTGCCCACCGGCTGAATGCCCATGGCGTTGAGCGCCCACATGCGCCCGAAATTCAAAGCCGCCAGCGCCAGGCCGCACAACAGCGCCACCCGGATCTCTTTGAACAGCACTTTGAAATAATCGGTAATGGTGATCTGCCCCAGGGCCAAACCACGAATGATCAGGGTGGAAGTCTGGTTGCCGGCGTTGCCGCCCGTGTCCATCAGCATGGGAATGCAGGCGGTGAGCCCCACAAAGTGGGTGAGCTGGTCTTCAAACCCGGTTATGATCTGCCCCGTAAAGGTGGCCGAAACCATCAAGATCATCAGCCACACAATGCGGCTGCGGGCGTGGGTGAACACGCCGGTTTTTAAGTATTCACTGTCTGAAGGCACCATCAAGGCCATTTTTTCAAAGTCTTCGGTGTTCTCTTCTTCAATGATGTCCACGATGTCGTCGATGGTGATAATGCCCACCAGGCGCTGTTCGTTATCCACCACCGGCACGCTCAACAGGTCATATTTGCGGGCAATGTCCGCCACTTCTTCCCGGTCGTCGTGGGTGTTTACCGAAATGATCTGCTCCTGCTCGGTCATAATGTCTTCTATCACCGCGTCGTCGGCCGCCAACAGCAAATGCCGCAGGGGCAGCACGCCGATCAAATGGCGGGAATCGTCTATCACATAGCAGGTGTAGATGGTCTCTTTGTCCACCCCCGTGCGCCGCAGTTGGGCAATGGCCTGCGCCACCGTGAAGCGGCTGTGAAATTCCACCATTTCGTTGGTCATCACGCTGCCGGCGGAATCTTCCGGATACTTCAAAAACCGGTTTATCACGTCGCGGGTATCGGGCTTGGCGTTGGCCAGCACACGGCGCACCACGCCGGCCGGCACCTCTTCCAAAAAGTCTACCGCGTCGTCTACGTACAGTTCTTCTACCAAATACGAAAGTTCCGCGTCGTTGATCGAATCCACGATCTTGGCTTGCTTGTCCGGGTCCAGATAGGCAAACACTTCCGCCGCCAGGCTTTTGGGCAAAATGCGAAAGATCAGCAGCAGTTTGTCGTCGTCCACCTCGTCCATAAACTCGGCCACGTCCACCACGTTCCATTCCATCAGCTGCCGGCGCAATTCACGTATTTGGTTGTTTTCTAACAGTTCAAACAAGGATTCAAAGGAAATGCCCTCCATTTTCACACCTCTTTCCGCAACGCAAAAACAAGGTGTCAAAACAAAGGGCATTGGGCCGTTGGGACAGGTCGCCTAAGCCGACCGTGCCACCACAGCGGGTGCCGGTTTTGTCACCGTATGCGTATGCGATTTTTGACCGCGTAAGTGCGGGTTAGGTCGACCGTCGCTACTGTCCAAAACCGTTCACCTCTTTTTTGGGATGTGCCTTTATGATACCCCTTTTGGGCGGGCTTGTCAACCGCAAATTTGGAATAACGGTTGCATTTTTTTGCGTTTTGCGGTAAGATAGCGGTATAACATCCGGCCAAGGAGGCGACGGTGTGAATACGCAACAACAAATGGACGCCCTGCTGGCACAGCAAACCGGCGCCAAACGCCTGCTGCTGCACAGCTGCTGCGGGCCCTGCTCTTCTTATGTGCTGGAATATTTAAGCCCGCATTTTGCCGTTACGGTGCTGTATTACAACCCTTGCATCCAGCCGGCGGCGGAATTTGAACGGCGACTGGCCGAACAAAAGCGCATTATCGCCCAACTCCCCACCCCCCAACCGGTGGCGCTGCTGGTGCCCCCCTATGAGCCCGAAACCTTTTTGCAGGCCGTGCAAGGGCTGGAAGACTGCCCCGAAGGGGGCGAGCGGTGCGCCGTTTGTTTTCGTCAGCGGCTGGCCTTTACCGCCCGCACGGCGGCCGAACAGGGGTTTGATTACTTTGCCACTACCCTTACGGTGAGCCCCCATAAAAACGCCCTGCTCATCAACCGGGTAGGCGCCGAACAAGCCGCAAGCGCCGGGGCGGTGTATCTGCCGTCCGACTTCAAAAAGAAAAACGGCTATTTGCGCTCCCTGGCCTTGTCCCGGCAATACGGGCTATACCGGCAGGATTATTGCGGGTGCGTGTTTTCACTCAAACAGCGGCAGGCCCAAAAGGAGGCGCGGCATGAGTAAGATCCAATGGCCCGGCGGGGCCCTGCTGGCCCCGGTGCCCCCCTGTTTGGTGACCTGCGGCACCATGGAAGCGCCCAACGTGTTCACCGTTGCCTGGACCGGCATTTTAAACACCAAACCGCCCCGCACCTATATTGCCGTGCGGCCCCAGCGGTATTCCTATGAACTCATTCGCGCTTCGGGCGAATTTGCGGTGAATCTCACCACCCGGGCGCTGGTGCGGGCCGCCGACACCTGCGGCGTGGTGAGCGGCCGCCATGTGGATAAATTTGCCCGGTGCGGCCTGCACGTCCAACCCGCCGCCACCGTCGGCGCTCCCCTGCTGGCCGAAAGCCCCCTGGCGCTGGAGTGCCGGGTGCTGCGGGTGGAAGAAATGGAGACCCACCACCTGTTTTTGGCGGAAATATCCGCCGTGCAGGTGGAAGAATCGCTGGTGGACGCCGCCGGCAAACTGCATTTGGAACGGGCCGACCTGGTGGCCTACGCCCACGGGGCCTATTACGCCCTTGGCGCGTGCCTTGGCACCTTCGGCTATTCGGTGCGCAAAAAACCGAAGCGTAAAGCGCAGCCAAAAAAGGAGCGATCGCTATGACCATTCGCCCGGCGCAACCCCGGGATCTGGACCGGGTGCTGGAACTGCTGGCCCAGGTGCTGGAGCTGCACGCCCGCCTGCGGCCGGACGTGTTTGTGCCCAGCACCACCAAATACAGCCGGGCCGAATTGACCGACCTGATCGCCGACCCCGCCACCCCCGTTTTTGTGGCGGCAGACGCCGCCGACCGGGTGGTGGGGTACGTTTTTTGCCAGTGGCGCCGCCAGGCCGGCCGGGCCAATATGGTGCCGGAGGAAAGCTTGTATATCGACGATCTGTGCGTAGACGAAGCCTGCCGCAGCCAAGGCGTCGGCAAGGCGCTGTTCGCCCACGTTACCGCCCTGGCCCGCGCCCGTGGCTGCCGCCGGGTAGACCTGACCGTGTGGGAAGGCAACGCCGCCGCCCGCCGGTTTTATGAAGCCTGCGGCATGCGCCCCCGGTCCACGTGTATGGAGATCCTGCTGTAACCCGCCGCCGAAGAGTCAAAAAACGGATTCATGTAAACCAAAACCGCCTGTTTTGAGGCGGTTTTTTGATTTCACCCGTGCAAAACGAGGGGGTTGAAAAGTCCAAAAAGGGGGCGACACATAAAATGCGGGCCTGCCGTGTTTGGGCGCGCTGTGCCTCACTCCACATTTCGCCCAAGTCTATCTTCCGCCGCCTCTCGCGCTGCACGCATGAAAACGGAAAAATCAGATTTATGTTAACCAAAACTGCCCATTTTCGGGCATTTTTTTGATCTGACCCGTGCAAAATGAGGGAGTTGAAGAGTCTATAAAGGGAGCGGCACAATCAAAAGTGGGTCCGATCGCGTTTGAGTTTGCGGTACGATAATCCCGTTTTTCGCCCTATTCTTCCTTCCCCACTCTCTCGCATTGCACGCATGAAAACGGAAAAAACGGATTTATGTAAACCAAATCGGCCGTTTTTTGGGCGATTTTTCAAAATGACCCGTGCAAAACGAGAGGATCGAAAAGCCAGAAAGGGGGCAACACATAAAAAAGAGGGCAGCCGCATTTGAAGAAAGCGCTTCCCGCGATACCTTTTGCCCGATTTTTCCTTCCGCGCTTATCGTATTGCACGCATGGAAACGTGAAAAACGGATTTATGTAAACTAAAGCGGCCCGTTTTCGGGCGGTTTTTCAAAATGACCCGTGCAAGACGTATGACGAGAGAGAATAAAAGCGCGGCAACAATGCACGCAAGGGGGGGCGCAACGCCTTTTGCGCCATGTGCCCGAGATCCCTCGGCTGCGCTCGGGATGACAGATTTCAGGAGTGTCATTTCGACCGAGCGAAGCGAGTGGAGAAATCTCTGTTCAAACAACCCCTCCGGTTTGGCGGCTAAAGCCCCCAAACCACCTCCCCTTGCACAGGGGAGGCGTACAGCTGGCTGCGGCGTGGTGGCTTTGCCACTCTCCCATTTGCGTTCCTCGAAAGCCTTCCTTGCCCTCTCGCCTTGCACGCATGAAAACGGAAAAATCAGATTTATGTAAACCGAAAACGCCTAATTTCGGGCGGTTTTTTGATTTGACCCGCGCAAAACGAGAGGGTTGAAAAGTCTAAAAAGGGGGCGCACATAGAATGCGGGCCGATTGTGCTTGGGTGCGCTGTACCTCACTCCACATTTCGCCCTATTCTTCCTTCCCCGCTCTCTCGCCTTGCACGCATGAAAACGGGAAAAACAGATTTATGTAAACCAAAACCGCCCGTTTTCGGACGGTTTTTTGATTTCACCCGCGCAAGGTGAGGAGGTGAGAGGATAAAAGGGGGGCGAAATGCCAAGTACGGATGGGCGCACTCATGAGAAGACTCTACAGCGTGCCAACTTCTTTTCCCGATTTCGCCCATTTCTTTTTACCGCGCCCTCTCGCGCTGCACGCATGAAAATCGAAAAAGCGGGTTTATGTTAACCAAAACTGCCCATTTTGAGGCGGTTTTTTGATTTCACCCGTGCAAAATGAGAGGGATGGAAGAAATAAGGGGCGGGCAGGTCATCAGCGGGTGGGCCAGTTTCCGTTCGCATGGCCAATCGCAAACACCCAATGCCCCAAAATAGTTTTCCCCGCTCTCTCGCATTGCACGCATAAAAACCGAAAAAAACGGATTTATGTAAACCAAAGCGGCCCGTTTTCATGCGTTTTTTCAAAATAACCCGTGCAAGGCAATGAAGTGGAAAAGAAAAGAGGGGTGACGCAAATGAAGAAACATCGTTTCAACAACCCCACCGGTTTGGGGACTTAAGCCAAACCACATCCCTTTGCACAAAGAGGGAAACAGCGCGCAACGAAATTTCACCTTTGTTCTCTAACAGAGCATCATTTAGTACGTGCGCCCTCTAAGGCTCCCCTAACGAGGAAGCCGTTTGCGGTGCCCACAAAAAAAACAGACCGGCGGAAGCCGGTCTGCTCTGTGGCCCTTGCGGGCCGTTATTTGATAATGCGAATGGAGCCGATAAGCGGCAGTTCCTTGGCCTTGCCGGTGGCGGCATACACAATGCCCATGACCGCAAACACCAAAATGGCGATGTTGACTACCAGACTGATGAGCGTGCCCACAAAGATCAGTCTCCAGGAAATGGCGGTGAGGATGGCGCTGAGAATGGTGGTGACGATGTTCAGCGCGACTTCGCACAAAAACAGATTGCCGCCTTGTTTGGCGTGGAACTGGGAAACGGGCGAATGCTTGGCGCCCAGCAGGGGAGCCAAAAAGGCCAGGCCCAAATAAGAAATGATGGCGCGGTCCTTATTTTTCGCAATATCTTCGGGGTCGAATTCCGCGGTATGGTCCGCCGGGTTAAAAGCTTGATAGGCGTTAGGCGCCTGATAGGGCTGCTGGGGCGGCATCTGACCCGGATAGGGCTGCTGCGCAAAGGGCTGCTGGGGCGCTTGATACGATTGCTGGGGCGCCGCTTGCCCGGCGATGGGCTGCGAGAAGGGCGAAGGAGCAGGTTCTTCCGCCACGGGGGCGGGTTCTTCCACTACGGGGGCGGGTTCTTCCACCACGGGAGCCGGTTGCGCGGCGGCTACCGGTTGGCCGCATTTGGCGCAAAAGGCGGTGCCTTCCGCTATTTCGTTGCCGCAATGACTGCAAAATGCCATAATATTTCACTCCTGTTACGTTTTTCCTTATTATACGGTGCGGCCGCGAAATTGTCAAGCAAAAACCCAAAAAAGAGCCTTACCGGTTGAGCCAGAACACCCCGGCGTTCAAATAGCCCGCAAAGGCCACCCACAATAGATACGGGATCTGCAGCAGAGCCGCCGGCCGGTCCACCTTGTTAAAGCACACCGCCATGCGGGCAATGAGCGCCCACAGCACCGCCAGCCACACCAGCGCCAGCGCAAAAGCCTGAAAGCGGAAAAACAAAATGCTCCAAAAAAAGTTGAAGGCCAGTTGGATCAAATACAGCCGCAGGCAGGCGGTTTTTTGCCGGCCGCCGGCCGCCAGCGTGACCCGGGCGGCCCCCACCGCCATGAGCGTATACAAAAGGACCCACGCGACGGGGAACACCACCGCCGGCGGCGAAAGGGGCGGCTTGGTGATCTGTTCGCCGTAAATGCGCACCGCGTCGCGGGTGAGCAAAGCCGCCAGGCCGCCCACCGCCTGGGTGATCACCAACCAGAACACATACACTTTCCAGGTTTTCTTTTTCACAACAATCACCTCAGCATACAGTATGCCATGGCCACGGGCGGTTATGCATAAATGAAAAAGCGCGTTTCCCGCAGGAAACGCGCCTGATTATGCCCGTGTGTTACCGCTTAAACGGAATAAACCGGGACGTGTGCCGCTGATAGTCGGCATAGGCCGGATATTTGGAAGCGCTGATCTCTTCCCCAAAGGCGGAACTGCCCATAAACAGCACAATGAGCAGCAGCGCGCCGATCAAGCTCCAGTTGAACACGCCCACGCCGGCGGCGATGCTGAACAGATACATGCACACCCAAATGCCCTGTTCGCCCAAATAGTTGGGATGCCGGCTGTGCCGCCACAAGCCGGTGGTGTTAAAGCCCTTGCAATAGGGTTCGGGCATATCGGCCAGCGCCAGCCCTTTGGCCTGCAGGGCGCCCCGGCCCGTATAAAACCGCCATTGTTGGGCGTCGGCCACCGTTTCCAGCACCAAAAAGGCCAGCGTGAGCAGGGCGGCCGCCAGGTCCATCCAACCCAGCGGCGCGTTGGCGCCCACGCAAATCAGGCCCGGCAGGGTGATGGCCAGCACCAGCGCGTTTTGATACAGCGAAATAAAAAACAAATTGAACAGCAGCCACTTCCAATGAGGCTGAAACGCTTTTTGTTCCCGCAGCACCTGCCAGCGGTAATCCTCCCGCCCGGCCCAAAATTTGAGGGTGTAAGCCCCTTTGCGGGCAAAGTTGAAGGTGAGCCGCCCGCCCCACAGGGTGGCCAGCACGGCCATCACGATCAAGCGGGGTTCCATGCCCCCTTTGGCCGCCATGATCCATAAATACACCGGCGGCAGCAGGCTCCACAGTTTATCCATTTGGCTGTTGTTGCGGGCCAGTTCCCCCACAACAAAGCAATACAGCCACGAACCGCCCGCCACCATCAGCAGCAGCCGCAAAGTCTCCCATTGCAGTTGGCTAAGCTGGGGGCCCGCCGCAAAATACAAAATGGGGCAAGCAATAAACGAAAGGCCCAGCAAACCGGCCATCAATCCTTTGTTCATGGTACGCGACCGGACGGTCAGCCGCCGGTCTTCCTCCTTTTTTTCGACACGCTTCGGCCAGTATACCACACGCCGCCGCAAAATGCAAGGGATGGGGCAAAACCCGCAAAAACGCCGACCCGCACGCAGCGGGGCAGCAGTTTGGCCACATTTTAACGATCACGCGTCTTCTTTGCACTTAAAGCACAGCATGGTCATATCGTCAAACTGGCTGTTGCCGTTGATAAACGCGTCGATCGACTGCTTTACGGCGGCTATGATCGCGCCGGGATCGGCGTCGCTGCGGCCGGTAAGACACGCCAGCAGCCGGTCGTCGCCAAACAGGGCGTGGTCGTTGTCTTCGGCCTCGGTCACGCCGTCGGTATACAGCAGCACCGTGTCGCCCGGTTCCAGTTGGGCAACGGTTTCTTTATACTTCATGCCTTCCATACCGCCCAGCACAAAGCCGTTTTTGCATTTTAAAAAGCTTGCTTCGCCCCCGCGCAGCAGCACAGGCGGGTTATGTCCCGCGCTGACGAAGGTCAGGCTCCGGCCGGTCAGGTCTAACACCCCCACCCACAGGGTGAGGAACATTTCCGCTTCGTTGCCTTCGCACAGGGCGTTGTTGGCGGTCGCGACCGCTGCGGCAAGATCGGGAATATCCCGAATGCAGTTTTGCAGGGTGATTTTGGACGAAGCCATAAACAGCGCGGCGGGCACCCCTTTGCCCGAAACGTCGCCCACCACAAACGCCAGATGAGTGGGGTCCACAAAAAACACGTCGTAAAAATCGCCGCCCACCTCTTTGGCCGCTTCCATCGAAGCGCCCACGTCCAGCGAAGCACAGCCCGGGTATTCGGCGGTGAGCCGGGGCAGCAGCGAATGCTGGATCACGTTGGCTACTTCCAGTTCCGACTGCAAGCGGCTTTTTTCCGCCGCCAGCATGCGCTGTTTTTCGGTGTAGGTTATAATGGCGATCATCATCATAAAGCCCAGCGCGTTCACCCCAATAAAGGGCAGGGCGATTTTTTGCACAATGTCCAGGGCGGTGGCAAAGGGTTTTACCATAAGCAAAACGACCCCCAAATGGAACACTTCCATCACCGCGCTCAGCAGCAGGGCAAAATACGGTTTTTCCATATACCGCTGCCATTTGGCGGAAACAAAGCCGCACATCAGGCCGATGCAGCAGGTGGCCACCACGCAGGCCCCGGCCGTGATGCCGCCCATGGTGAGGCGGTGCACGCCGGCGATGATCCCGGCCAGCAAGCCGCCCAGCGGCCCGCCCGAAAAGCCGGCCAGCATGGGTCCGATATCCCGCACGGAAACCACCGCGCCGTTCACGTCAAAGCCGGAAATGTTGCCGTAAATACCAAACACGCCGCCCAGCAAGCCGGCCACGATGGCGTATTTCCACCGGGCTTCGGTTTTCACGAATTTCGACAGAATATCGCTGCCGCCGATAAACGCCGAAACCACGAGTATCACCGCCAGCGTGCCGATCATTTTGGAAAACATGCCGCCAATATCACTGATCATAAATAAATCCCGTTTCCTTACCGTAAAATAACAAGACCGCCCGTTTCGCTCGCGCGTTTTGTTGTTTGTGCGTTATAGTATACCATAGTTTTAGGCTGTTTGCAACACAAGACGGCCAAACGGAAAAAGCAGCGCATATATTGCGCCCGGTATTGTATCATACGATAGATAATAGATGGTGGTATAATAAATAGTATGCAATTCAATAAATTTAAAGGGTTCTCAAAAAACTGATTAACTATAATAGCGAACAAGCAGCAATCATACTTGACGAATTTAGAATTCATTAACCATATTGATATAATAATTATTCAACAAGTAGCAAGGTTGCAGAAAAGCACATTATAACTAGGGAAAGCACCATTAGTTATTAAAGACAAGACCGTGCAGTAACCACTGCACGGTCTTAGTATTTATGCTTGTGAGAAGCCTTCATCATCAAAGATATGGTCGAGTTCATCGTTATTGATAGCTTTCAGAACCTTATCACGCACCTCGATATCGGTTAACTCCAACCGAACGAACTTTCCACCGCTTTTGCGTACAAGCTGAATTCTGCCAAGACGGTCTTCTTCTTGAGCATATCTTGCAAGCGCCTTTGCTTTGGAAAGATTATCCTTGTATTGAGGACCGTGAGGTTCGAGGACATCAACAACATATCCGTCATCAACAGAATCGTCCTTACGAACAACAATGAAATCAGGGTAAAAGCTTTTCTTTTCGCTGCCTTCATCTCTTGGAAGACATAACGCCCATGAAGCTCTGTCGACATTACGCAGCCAACACATGAAATCTGAACGCTTGGCTTCTTCCTTAATGAATTCAGGCTCCCAGCCGGTCAACTTAATTTGCGCAATACCGGTGTTTGCATCTGCTACTAAATGCTTTTCGTATTCTTCACCGTCTTTATCTACCTTAAACTGAATGGTTTCGGGAATGGTGAAAATCTGTTCGCTGACAACGGCGCTATCAGCCATAATAGCACGATAGTCCTTTTTACATTTGTCAGACTTGTTTGCAATCGCAACACGGTATTTAGAAGAAAGCTCACGAAGTTTGTTCTTTGCATATTTGCCAAGCTTCTCCCTGCAGTCATCGTTGGCGGCAAACAATATACAATCAATCTTATATTCACTATAATCATCCGTATTATAGTAATACATATTGTAGTATTTCTCGGGGAAGCCGAAGCTGCCGAGACGCGCATTTGCATTTCGTAACTGACGGTCCAAATCGCTGTCTGACATCAAGATCAGATTATCATAATAACCGTTTGTAACCTCTTCGCCGAACGGGTCGAAAATCTGAACCGAGAGCTTAAACTGCAACACCTGCTCTGCCAGCTCATCATACTTGCCAGTATCGTGAAGCTCGTCAATATAGGCGCGGATAATTGCAAGGATTTCGTCTGTAACCTCGTCAAGAGCATTCTGATATACAACATTGTATGTGAGCAAGCTCGCTAAATTCAGAAGAGATTTCAGGTAATCGTTTATCCTTTCCTGCCGTACCATATATGACAGGAAGCCCTTGGAATTGATAAAATCAATAATAGCTACTCGGTCAAGCGTTTGAGTAAAGGTAAGCTGTTTGCCTACAAGCGGCTTTTCAGCAGGCTCTTCAGGAGCACCGTTTCCACTTGTAGAAACGGGTACAGTGACAGTTTCTCCTGGATGATACTCCGATGTGTTTGAGCCGCCCTGAGTTGCAGGAGGTTGTTCTGTAACAGCAGATGTATCATTATTTCCGCTGCTGATGTTAACAGTGGCAGGAGAAGTGCTTGGCGAATCCAAAAAACTCGTCTGTCCGTAATCCTCCGGGTTAATACTGTTTGTTTTTTTCGGTGTGTATACCGTATAGGTTACATAAACCGATTCCGCAAGCGACTCTCCGTTAATCTCGGTAGGAATATCGCCGCCTTCGTTGGAATTCAATTCCTTGATAACTTTTTCAACGGTTGCCTCATCAAAGTATGGAAGATAGAGCTTTACATCATTTAATGATTCGTCACGAGAAACGCGCATCTGAAGCGGCGTGCGCACCATTCTTCCAAGAAGCTGCGCAATATATGTCGGGTCACTGCGGGTAGCGTAAGACATCATTGTTTCCGCTCTCGGGCAGTCCCAACCGGTTGAAAGTGCTTCCTTGAAAAGAACGACTTTAATCTGATGATTGTCAGCAATTTCCGATGCCTTGGCATGCGGAATATTCAATCCGTTGAATTCTAATACGGTTCCCTCACCAAAACAGTGAACAACTTCACCTTCTTTAAAACGACCTGCCTTTTCTTCAATCTTCGAAATAACATCATTAATATTGGTTTCTGAAACAGTATGCGCATTACCTTGCCGCACCTGAATAACAAGTATCGGGTCAACATTAGCATAATGTTGTTCAGATGTATACTGATGCCACCTCACGCACTTAGTCATCCATTCGTCAACCGCCGCCTCAAGCAACACCATATCATTATTCTTATTGGCGTCGTCAGGATATGTAACAGCAATTCGGTCCTTTAATAAACCGGAAGAACGCACATCGTCTGCAGTGATAACATAAGTCTGTAAGCTTACATTGTCAGTTGTTCCGATAAGCTTATTAAAACGCTCAACGGTTGCGCTGATACCGAGCACAACGGGCATAGAATGCATAAAACGCTTCACACCGTTTTCAAAGTATTCATAACCTTTTATAAAGCGCTGCATAATGGTGGTATCCGTTCCGGCCGCTGTTTTTGACTTTGCTCCGCGGTGAGCCTCGTCAATGATAAAATACAGCCTGTCAGCCTTTTCGCTGATAGTATTATCCAGCGTCTCCCAGATAGTGTACTGCCTGCCGTCGGAGTGCTTTGTCAGGTTACCGCTCTTGCTGATTTTCTGTGTGTTGAGAAAATAGATATGCCCGTCTTCAAGCATTTCCATATCGAAAGAGCTTTCGTCAATCGTAACGCACTGACCGAAACGCAGCTTATCCGTTTTCAGTTCAATCTTGTCGCGCGACTGTGCATTCAGCTCCGGAGAATCGGAGAGCCATACAAAGATAGCGTCGGGTTGCTCTTCAAAGGCGGTTCCGTCTGCAAGCGTCATACCACAATAAACGCCCTCAATAAGCGCGGCGGCAATAATCGTTTTGCCGGCGCCGGTCGGAGCCTGAAGGGACACTACCTGTGTCTTTTTTCTTTTTCTGTAAGCGGCAAGCGCATCCGCCAAATCAAGGCGAAGTTCTTTGACCGCCTTATCCTGAAAGGAGATTAAATCAAGTCTCATCTGTTATTCCTTCCTGCGTTAATCCTGAAGTTATCCAGGTAGTCGCGGTAAAGCTGAACGGTTTTCTTTCCCGGCAGCGCCTGTGCCATTGTTGCAAACCCGGCTTCGTAATCCGTTACAATATAAACCGTTTCAATTTCGGGATGTTCCGCAATCTTATCAGCAAAAATGTTGAATAAGTTTTCATCATTAAGAATCGCCATCCTGTTTTCTGGAAGAATCAGCATATCCGGTGCGTTTTCTTCAATGCAAGGGCACGGGCCGTGCGCTCCGGCTTTCATCCAAAGCGTAGGAATCATTTCTTTAAACTGTCTGCCGAGCGAAACTTTGGTTTTATCGAGGAAGCCGAGCTTGAAGAACGCCGCGTTCGCTTTGAAGCCGTCTGCCATGGGCAGATCGCTGCCGAGATAGTTGCCCTTGAGCGGGTTGCCGTTCACGTCGTGTCCCTCGATCGAGCAGACCGTGCGCGGCCACGTCACGTAGCGGGCGATGCCGAGAGCATTCCACTCGTCGCTGCACCTTTCAACGCCTTTCCTCAAAAGCGAATCTTCTTCGTCTTTTTTCATCTCATTATTGGTTACCAATATACAACGACGTTGTCCTCCATCTTCTGCATTTAGAAGATTGACAGCGTGAAGCGTAGTACCAGATCCGGCGAAAAAGTCAATTATGAGTGCGTTCTTTTTTTCGGTAACACATCCACATCTTGCGAGACAATCATGTACTGCATAAAGTGATTTTGGATACGAAAACCTCTCTTTTCCAACAATATCTTTTAGTACGGTTGTTCCGTATTTTTTGGCTTCATATTCTGGATTTTTCCAAACGGTGGTGGGACGGGTAACTTTACCATTACTTTCAATCACAATATTTGAACCATCCTCGCGCTGTCCAATTATCATCCATCGGCCTGATTCAATTTTATCTTTATAATTTTCACTCAAATACTTGATTGTAAATGGTTGATACTCTGAATTCTTATTTGGAAGAACTTGTATCATATGTTCGCTCATTAAACGCTTCAATGTTGGTATAGTTAACCCCCATGTCATTTCTTCTCCATCATCTCGAATTGGAAACACTTTGGTTGAATCAGGATAATCAGGTACATCATGAATATTTATGCCGGCTTTAACAGGTTCGCCAATATGAACAATTTCACATTTGTCGTTTATGTAAATGGGGTAAAACTGGTTCGTGTTTGGAATATTTTGACGAGTAGAGCGATCCTCTAATCTTCTCAAATACCACCAGCGAACTTCGCTTTGTTTTCCATCACCCGCTGGGAGGACAATATGCGCATTGCCAAAGAACAAAAAATACGCATACTCATCAGAACGAGAGAACATACCTTTTCTAACAGCACCTGATGCATTAATTGTAATACTTATCATCTGCATTTGTGCCTCTGGAAACAGTTCTTCTAATAAACATCCTAAATGCAAGTATTCGGTTTCATCAATTGTGACAACAAGTACAGAGTCATTTGGATTCAGTAACTTTTTTGCAATCTTCAACCGCTTCTGCATCATTGAAAGCCATTTGCTATGACGATATGCATCTGTGCTATCCACATAATTGCAGTTATACTTCCAATCGTTTGAATCCTCTTTGTTATAGGGTGGGTCGATATAGATGCAGTCCACCTTCCCGGCATAGAGATATTCCAAGAGCTGCAAGGCATGGTAGTTGTCCGCCTCGATCAGCGTATGCCACAGGTCGCTGTCCGGCGCGTTGCAAACGCTATCCAGAGGCTGAAGAAAGGGATAAATCGGGTCGCCGAATTCAGCCGTAGAAACAAGCTCGTCCACAGCATATTCAATCGCTTCATTTCCGTTTTTCGGAAGGCATGCTGCCTTACCGTCTTTTACGCTTAAAACGGTAAAGGTTTCGCTCGTTTTGCCCGCGCGCAAAGATACCTTAGAGCCTCGTCTTACAGGCACATCATAAAGCGGCGTGCATTCCGGCAGATGCTCTTCAAAGACCAAGCCGAATTTCTTCTGCTTAGCCAGCTTATCCACTTCCTTTTCAATGCGTTCGCGCAGTGCCTCATCTTCAATCTGCGCAATTAAATCATTTATAGCAGCCATAGTTAACCCCCATGGTTATAAATACAAATTAATTATAGCATAAAGAAAAAGAATTATAAAGAATTATTTGCAAACGTGTTGCAACTATGTTGCAATTCAACGAATCTGAGGTAATCTCAAGTGTTCTCAATTAAAAATAGAAAATCCCCCAAAGCCATCGTTTAAGAGGAAAGAGAAAAACCCCACCTTGCGGTGGGGTTTTCCCTTGTGATTAGCGCTCAAAATCGCAAAAGTGAAATATTTG
>CADBNN010000011.1 GCA_902796075.1 Oscillospiraceae bacterium
CCGCAGGCATATCACTCGCCGCAGGCGAATATCACACGCGAAGCGTATATCACAAATCCACGCAGTGGATTTATATCGTTGAAAAAACCTCGTCTTTCGACGAGGTTTTTTCATGGTGGGAGCGGGTGGATTCGAACCACCGAAGTCACTGACAACAGATTTACAGTCTGCCCCCTTTGGCCACTTGGGTACACTCCCGAATCTATTCAATTCTATTTTCGCGCATGGAGCTGGTGGACGGACTCGAACCCCCGACCTGCTGATTACAAATCAGCTGCTCTACCAACTGAGCTACACCAGCAAGTTTGCCTTTTGCGCAAGCATTACTATACCATACCGCCCGGCGGTTGTCAAGAGTTTTTTTGGGAAAAAGCCGGTTTTTTCAAAGGGAAAAAACCGCGTTGAAATAGGCCGTTCCGTAATCGTGAAACTGGCGGTTTTTGATCATTTCCCGCAGCTGATCCCGGGTGACCCAACGGGCGCACTGGACCTCTTCCGGCTGCAGCGTAAGGCTGTCCAGCGCGGCGTCCACCCCCACGCGCCACAGGTCGGTAATGGAGTTTTTGCGCACCAGCCGGCACACATAGTGGATCTCGTTTTCCCGCACGGCAATGCCCAGTTCTTCCGCCAGTTCCCGCATGGCGGCCTGGCGGGAGGTTTCACCCGAATGGGCCGAACCGCCGGTGGCCGCCCATTCGCCCGGCATAGGCACCCGGTCGGCGCTGCGCTGCTGGATCAAAAATTCCCCGCGGGAATTGCAGATCCAGATGTGCACCACCAAATGATACTGGCCGCTGTGCAGGTGATTGAACCGGTCCCGCTTTAGCCGTTGGCCGGTGAAGTTGCCGTCCCGGTCTAAAATATCCCAATATTCCACCGCCATGCCCGTCACTCCTTTCGCCGGAGCCGATCCGCAGCGGGGGGCTTTTCGCCCCGGGCCAGCGCCTGTTCGTGATCGTTCAAAAAGGCATGCCAGGCTTCGTCGGAGGTCAACGTATCATCCGGGTTGTGATAGCGGTCATACAACCGGGTGTATTCTTTTTCCACCGCCCGGTCCAGCCGGCGCCGGTCGGCAACCAGCGTGCACACCAGGCAAAGCCCCGCCAAACACGCCAAAAAACAGGGCGCGAACAAGCCCGCCAGCAAGGCCTTTTGGGCATATTGACCCGTCAAGATCTGGGCCGTGTGCAGCGCCAGCAACGGCAGCGCCGCCGTTTGCAGTATGGCGGCGATCATCGGCCGCCGCCGGGCAAACAGCAAGGCAGCCAAACAGCCCGCAAATAAAGCCGCCAGCGCCCAAACCAGCCAACTGTCTGCCGTATAAAACGCCCGTTCTTCCGCTGTGAGAGCGTAGGCCGAGCGATCCATCAGCCAAAAAATAAGCAAATTCAGGGTGAGCACCAGCAAACCGTAAACGGTGAACAACCATAAAAAAGCCCGTGCCCAACGGTATAACTTGCCGCCGGTGTGAGCCCAGGCACGGCCGTCTTTTCGATCCTGCTCGCACAGCCGCGCCTGCATACGCACCCGCAGCAAGCGTTCTCCTTCGCTGACCGGTTGTTTCGGCATGCCCTTCCCTTCTTTCGTGTTCACAGTTTTTCCAAAATAATATTATACTATGAGCGACGACACATTGCAACAATTTTTGCCCCATCAAAAAGAATTTGCCATTTTTTGTGTTTTGGGGGTTGATTTTTGAAAATGAATGTGGTATGATACTTTGGCGTTCAAAAAGAATGTATGCGCCAGTAGCTCAGCTGGATAGAGTGTTTGGCTACGAACCAAAAGGTCGGGGGTTCGAGTCCCTCCTGGCGCGCCAGAAAAAAGCACTTGCGAAAGCAAGTGCTTTTTTCAATGATGTTTGCCCTGCCGGGCAAATGATGTGCGCTTCGCGCATGATGCCGCTTCGCTAATGATGTGTCCTGCGGGACATTGGGGCAAACATCTCATCATTGATCGCAAAGCGATCTACATCATTTCGGAGCGACGCGAAGATACATCATTAGCCGCATAAGGCGGCGACATCATTGATTTTTGCGTTCAAACATAATAAAATTAAACAAAAAAATGCTTTTCTGTATTTTACAGGGAGATGGATTATGTCAAAGAATTAATTGAGCGACAGTTTATTCTTTGACGAAACCCCATAATAAGGAGGTAATCATCCATGAACATGACACATTCTCCAAGGTGGATCATAATAGGTTTGGGAAATCCCGGAAGGGAGCATGAATTAAACCGTCATAATGCAGGCTTCATGTGTGTTGATGCCTTGGCTAAAAAACACAACATAAATACCAACCAAGTAAAATTTGATTCATTGATTGGGTGCGGTGAAATATGCAATCAAACGTGTCTATTAATGAAGCCCCTGACATATATGAATCACAGTGGAGTCGCGGTTCTTGAATGTTTGAATTATTTTGATATGGATATTAGCCAATTAATTGTTGTGCTGGATGATATATCGTTTTTGCCAGGGAATCTACGAGTACGAAAAAATGGAAGTGCGGGCGGGCATAAAGGACTTAACAGTGTAATTGAAAGCTTGTCCACCCAAGATTTTATGAGAATTAGAATTGGTGTTGGACAGCCACCCAAGAGTTATTCGCTGGAAGAATGGGTAGTGACCAATTTTGATGAGATAGATATGACTGCAATACGAGACGCGATTGAAAAAACCTGCGATGCTATTGATATGATTATTAATGGCGATATTGATAAGGCCATGTCGCGTTACAACCGCTTATTATAAAGAGTTAATTTGGCGTACTAATTTGCGTTGCATTTCCGAAGATTCAAAACAAGCTCCAAGCCGCGCCCCGCGCGGCTTGGGAGCAACATGCCGGGGGCATGTTGCGTTAGCGAGAAGAGAGTCCCTGCCCGCTTGCGGCCTCGACGGCCGCAAGCGGGCTTTTCTTCACCCCCACCGGGGGTGCTTTTGTTTTGGCAATAAGTGGACTCGAAACGCAACGCTTGCGAGCGCCGGCGTGCTTTGAAAGTCTGTTTCGACCGCATTTTGGGCGCAAACCGCCTGCAAACCGCCCGGCTGCGAACAACGGCGCAACCGTGCAAAAAGTGTTGCCTTTTGTGCGGCGCCGTGCTATAATAAACTGAATTATTATTTGTTTTGGAAAGAGGGGCCGCCATTGTGAAAACTCGATCCCTGCTTGGTAAAGCCGCCCGCTTGGGCGTTGGCTTGCTGTGCGCGCTGTTGTTGGCCGCGGGTACGGTGTTGCCTGCCTGTGCCGAAAAATCCATTGACTTTTCCGGCCGGGGTGCCGGGTATTCGGCCGTGTTATACGACAACGCCAACGGCCTGCCCACTTCGGAAGCCAACGACATTGTGCAGTCGGACGACGGCTTTATTTGGATAGGCGGTTACAGCGGGCTGATCCGCTACGACGGCAACGAGTTTTACCGCTACAGCGCGGCAGGGCTTTCCAGCGTGGTGTGCCTGTGCTATAATTCCCGCCGCCAGTTGTGGATCGGCACCAACGACAGCGGCGTGGCGGTGCTGCAATATAACGAATTTGAATTTTACAATTTGGAACAGGGCCTGCCCTCCGCTTCCATCCGTTCCATTACCGAAGACGCCGACGGCAATATGATCATTGCCACCACCAAGGGTGTGGCCTACATTACGCCGGAAGGCGACCTGAACGTTTTGGATGACGACCGGCTGAACAACGATTACGTTTGCGAAGTGTTTACCGGCGAGGACGGCGCGGTGTACGGCGTAACGCTGGACGGCGACTTTTTTACGATAGAACGCCTGCAAATAACGCGCTTTTTCACCAGTGGACAAGAGGGCTTGCCCATGATCAACACCGTGTACCCAGACCCGGAAAACCCGGGTTTCGTGTACGTAGGCACCCAGGAAAGCACCGTGCTGTATTGCGACATGAACAACGATCTGCAGCCCCTGCGCACCCTGAAGACCGGCACGCTGGAAACGGTGAACGCCATACGTATGTTTGATGGTATTTTGTGGATCGCGGCCGATACGGGCGTTGGCCTGTTTGACGGCGACCGGCGGTTTGTGCAGCTGCAAGACCTGCCCATGACCAATTCCATCGATCATTTGATGGAAGATTACGAAGGCAACCTGTGGTTCACCTCTTCCCGCCAGGGCATTATGAAAATTGTAGAAAACCGGTTTGTGGACCTTTCGGCCATGGCGAGGTTGGACCCCATGGTGGTGAATACCACCTGCCTGCTCAACAACGCGCTGTATGTTGGCACCGACAGCGGCCTGGTGGTGCTCAACGCCGACCGGGAACCGGTGGAAAACGCTTTGACCGCTTTGCTGACGGGGGTGCGCATTCGCGGCATTGTGCGAGACAGCGCCGGCATTATGTGGTTTTGCACTTATTCCAACCAGGGGCTGGTGCGGTATGACCCCGCCACCGGCGATGTGACGAATTATAATGAAGAAAACGGGCTGCTTTCCAGCCGGGTGCGCATGGTGCAGGAACTGGCTGACGGTTCGCTGGCGGTGGCCACCAACAACGGCGTGAATATCATAACCGGCCAAACCATAACGGCGGCCTATTCTGCTAAAGACGGTATTACCAACACCGAAATACTCAGCCTGGCGCAAGGAACCGACGGCACCCTGTATCTGGGCAGCGACGGGGGCGGTATTTACGCTATAAACGGCACGCTGAAAACCCGCTACGGCATTGCCGATGGGCTGCAGTCTGAAGTGATTTTGCGCATGAAAAAGGACCCGGTGGAGGATCTGTTCTGGATCATTACCAGCAACTCCATTTCCTATTTGAAAAACGGCGCGATCACCACCCTGTCCACCTTCCCCTACGCCAACAACTTTGATTTGTTTTTTGACACGTCCGACCGGGCGTGGATCTTGAGCAGCAACGGCATTTATGTGGTAAGCCGCAACGATTTGCTGGCTGACAAAGTGAACGAGTTTACTTTGTTTGACAAGGATTACGGCTTGCCCGGCATTGCCACCGCCAATTCCCACAGCTGCATAACCGCCGACGGCGAACTGTATGTTTCGGCCACCACCGGCGTTTACAGCGTGAACATCAACAAAGAGATCGGCGGCAGCAGTGACGTGAAGTTGGGCATTCCCTTTGTTTCGGTAGACGATGAGCCGGTGTGGATACAAGATGATGACGAGGTGCGCATTCCCGCCGACTGCAAACGTTTGAACATATATGCCAACGCTTTTACCTATGCGCTGGTGAATCCTCATTTGAGTTACCAGCTGAAAGGGTTTGACGACGAGCCCACCTTTTTGACCAAGCAGGACATGGCCTACGCCAGTTACACCAACCTGCACGGCGGCGATTACACCTTTGAGCTTGCCATTGTGGACGACGTGACCGGCCAAGTGATAAAAACCGTTTCGCTGCGCATCACAAAGCAACGGGCTTTTTATGAGCACGTTTGGTTTTGGATTTTGGCGGTGCTGCTGGGGATCGCCCTGGTGGTGGCGGTGATCGTGCTCATTTACCGCCGCAAAACCACCGCCTTGCTGCGCAAGCAGGCCGAAACCAAAGAACTGGTAAACGAAATGATCCATGTGTTCTCCGGCTGTATCGATATGAAGGACGCCTACACCAACGGCCATTCCGCCCGGGTGGCCAAATACACCGCCATGATGGCCGAACGCCTGGGCAAAAGCCCCGAAGAAGTGGAGGAGATCTATAAGATCGCCCTGCTGCACGACATCGGCAAGATCGGCATACCCGACCAAATATTGAACAAACCCGGCCGGCTGGACGATGAAGAGTTTGCTGTGATGAAGAGCCACGCCCAGCGGGGCTATGAGATTTTAAAAGAGGTGCGCATCGACCAGAATCTGGCCCAGGGCGCAGGCTATCACCACGAAAAATATGACGGCAGCGGCTATCCCGCCCACCTGAAAGGGGAAGAAATCCCCGAGATCGCCCGCATTATTGCCGTGGCAGACGCCTTTGACGCGATGTATTCCACCCGGCCTTACCGCAAAAAAATGCCGCTGGACGCGGTGGCCGCCGAGATCCAGCGCTGCAACGGCACCCAGTTTGCCCCCGAAGTGGTGGCTGTGTTTATGCAGTTGGCGGAAGAAGGCGCGTTTAACGACGACAGCGTGAAATAAACCGCAACAAATAAAAAAGCTGAGAAGCTGTTTGCTTCTCAGCTTTTTTCGTTTTGTTCAATACTGCCGGTGGTCACGGCCCAGCCGGTCTGTAAAGCCGGCGGTGGTAAAGCCGTTGGTTTGGGCCAGGTGCAGCGAAACGTCAAATCCGTATTGCAGGTGGTCTAAATGATGGGCGTCGCTGGTGAGCACCACGGCGCCCCCCAGTTCCCGCCACACCGGCAGCCAGCGGGCGTCGGGATAGGGCATTTGCCGCCAGCCCCGGGCCATGGCGCCGGTGTTGATTTCCAACACCTGGCCCTGCGCGGCCAGTTTTTCCAGCGCCGCCAGCGCCGCTTTGCGATAGGTGGGGTGGTCGGGATCGAAGGGCACGCCCCGTTCGGTAAATTTGGTGAGAAGGTCGAAATGCCCCACGATTTGAGCGCCGGTTGCCGCGGTCTCGTCGGCCACCCGGGCAAAATAGGCTTCGGCATAGGCATACCGGTCGCCGCCAAAGCCTTCGTCTATGCAGGCCTGGGCTTCCTGCGGGGTAGCGTCTACGTTATAGGTGCGGCCGTTTACCGTAAGGTGATGCACCGAACCGATCACGTAATCGTACAAAGTCGGGTCGTCGCGGGAATCCACGTCCATTTCCACCCCGCACAGCAGGGTGATGCGCCCGGCGTATTGCCGTGCCAATGCGGCTATCTCCGCCCGGTAGGCGCCGCCTTTATCGGCGGCCATGCAAAAGTCGGGCGCGTCGGGCGGCGTAAAAGCGTGTTCCGAAATGCCCAGGGTGGTCAAGCCCCGGTCCAGGGCGGCTTTTACCATTTGCGCCGGGGTGTGGCACCCGTCGGCATAGGTGGTGTGGCAATGAAAATCAGAATGGATCATGAGGTCATCTTCTCCTGCTTCACTTTATGGTCTATTACGTGGCGGGACGCCAGTTCCGCCCGGATATCATCCAACGAAATGCCCGCTTCGATCATCAGCACCATCACGTGGTAAGCCAAATCGGCAATTTCGTATATCGTTTCCTTTTTATCCTGCGCCTTGGCGGCAATGATCACTTCGGTGGACTCCTCCCCCACTTTTTTTAAGATCTTATCCAGCCCTTTTGCAAACAAATAGCTGGTGTAAGACCCTTCTTTGTTTTCGGCTTTGCGGCCGCGAATGAGTTCCATCAGCGTTTGGTAGGAAAAATCGATCTCTTCCGGCGCGGCGCCCAACACCGGCTGGAAAAAGCAGGATTCGCGCCCCGTGTGGCAGGCGGGGCCCTCTTTGTTCACCCGCACCAGCAGGGCGTCGCCGTCGCAGTCGGCGGTGATAGACACAATGTGCTGTACGTTGCCGCTGGTTTCACCCTTGCGCCACAGCGTTTGGCGGGAGCGGCTGTAAAAACAGGTGCGCTTTTCCGCCAGCGAAATGGCCAGGCTTTCCCGGTTCATATAAGCCAAAGTGAGCACCCGGCCGTCGGCGGCGTCTACCACCACGGCGGGGATCAGCCCTTTTTCATCAAATTTCAATGCGTCCAGATCCATCATACTACACCATCCTTACCGGTATTCCGTTTTGCTGCAGCGCTTGTTTTAATGTGGGAATGGGGATCTCCCCAAAATGGAACACGCTGGCCGCCAAACCCGCGTCTATGGTGGGCAATTGGCGGAACAGTTCCACAAAATGCTGCACGCTGCCAGCGCCGCCCGAAGCGATCACCGGCACCTGCACGGCGTTTAACACCGCCGCCAGCATGGGCAGGTCAAAGCCGCCCTTTACGCCGTCGGTATCGATGGAATTGACCACCACTTCCCCCGCGCCGTTGGCCACACAGCGTTTGATCCATTCAATGGCTTCCATGCCGGTGTTTTCCCGGCCGCCTTTGGCAAAAATGCGAAACACGCCGTCTACCCGTTTCACGTCGGCCGAAAGCACCACGCATTGGCTGCCGTAACGCTTGGCCGCCCGCTCAATGAGCGACGGGTCCCGAATGGCACCGGAATTCACGCTGACTTTATCGGCCCCGCTGGACAGCACCCGTTCAAAGTCTGCCAGCGTGTTCACGCCGCCCCCCACGGTGAGGGGAATGAACACGGTGGCGGCCACCTGCCGCAGCACGTCGGTAAACAGCGCCCGTTCTTCGGCTGAAGCGGTAATATCGTAAAACACCAGCTCGTCGGCGCCGTGGTCGCTGTAATACCGGCCCAGTTCCACCGGCGAAGAAACGTCGGCCAGGCCTTCAAAATTGACCCCTTTTACCACCCGGCCGTTTTTTACGTCCAGGCAAGGGATAATGCGTTTTGTGATCATACTGCCACCTCGATCGCTTGGGTAAGGTCTATGGCGCCGGTGTAATAGGCTTTGCCGATAATGGCGCCGTACAGGTCCAGCGCACGCAAGGCCCGCACGTCGTCCAGCGACGAAACGCCGCCCGACGCGGTGATATTAACGGTATATTGCCGGCTCAACTGCCCGTACAGCGCCCGGTTGACGCCTTGCATGGCGCCGTCGCGGGCAATGTCGGTGCAAATCAGGGTTTGCACCCCCATCGCCTGCATGCGGGCGCAAAAGGATTCCAGCGTTTGGTCGGTGGTTTCGGTCCAGCCCTGAATGGCCACCAAGCCGTCTTTCACGTCTACCCCCACGGCAATGCGGGGGCCGTAGGCCGCCAGCGCCGCCTGCAAAAAGGCGGGATCGGTCACGGCGGCGGTGCCCAAAATCACCCGGTCTACCCCCAGGGCAAAATAGTCTTGCACCGTTTGCATGGTGCGAATGCCGCCCCCGATTTCGGTGAACAGGCCGGTGTTTCGGGCAATGGCCGCCACCACCGACCGGTTGGGGGTCGCGCCGCTTTTGGCGCCTTCCAGGTCCACCAAATGCACGTGGCGGGCGCCCTTTTGCACAAAAGTTTCGGCCACGGCAAGGGGATCGTCGCTATACACGGTCATGCGGGCGTAATCACCCCGCAGCAGGCGCACGGCCTTGCCTTCATATAAATCGATCGCAGGAAAAATATGCATGCAGTCAACCCTCCCACTCGCAAAAGCCCCGCAGAACCGCCAGGCCGACTTTGCCGCTTTTTTCGGGATGGAATTGACACCCGCACACATTGCCAGCCGCCACCGCCGCGGTGAGCAGCGCGCCGTATTCGGTGGTGGCGATCACAGCCGGGTCGCAGTCGGCCGCGTGGAAGGAATGGACGAAATACACGTGGTCCCCTTCATATACATGGCGAAACACCGGGTGCCGGGCGCCGGGGAAACGCAGGGCGTTCCAGCCGATGTGGGGCACCTTGAAATTGGCGGGGATCACCTCCCGGATGGGGCGCACCGAACCGTTGATCAGGTCCAGCCCCGCGTGGCGGCCAAATTCATAACTTTCGGTAAGCAGCAGCTGCATGCCCAGGCAAATGCCCAGCACCGGCACGCCCGCTTCCGCCCGTTCGGTCACCACCCGGTCCAGCCCGGTGGCGCGCAGCTTCGCGGCCGCGTCGCCAAAGGCGCCCACGCCGGGCAGCACAATGCGTTCGGCCCCGGCCACCACCGCCGGGTCGCCGGTTACCACGGCTTCCTGCCCGATGGCGGCGAAAGAACAGCGCAGCGAAAACAAATTGCCCACGCCGTAATCGATAATGGCGATCATTTACAACACACCTTTGGATGAGGGCACGCCCTCGCCCACCACCGCAACGGCTTCGGCCAAGCAGCGGGCGGCGGCCTTAAAGGCCCCTTCTATAATATGATGGGAATTGACCCCGGCCAGCTGGCGCAGGTGGAGGGTAAGTTCCGCCTTGCGGGTGAAGGCCAGCCAAAACTCCTGAACAAGTTCTGTATCGAACGTGCCAACCTTTTGCGCGGGAATGGTAAGATCATACCCCAAATAGGCGCGGCCGGACAGATCCGCCACCGCCAGAACAAGGGCTTCATCCATGGGCAGAATGCGCTGGCCGTACCGGGCCACGCCCCGTTTATCGCCCAGGGCTTTGGCAAAGGCCATGCCCAGGCAAATGCCCACGTCTTCCACCGTGTGGTGATCGTCCACGCCGGTATCGCCGGTGCAGGAAAGGGTCAGGTCAAACCCGCCGTGCACGGCAAACAGCGTAAGCATGTGATCTAAAAATCCCACGCCGGTAGCCACGTCGGCCCGGCCGGCGCCGTCAAGCGCCAAGGTGAGCGTCACGTCGGTTTCAGCGGTGGTGCGACGGATTTCGGCAGTTCTCATGGTGTTTCACACTCCTTGTAAAATATCCGCCAGGGCGGCCAGCAGGGCTTGCATTTGCGCGTTGGTGCCCACGGTGATGCGGTTATAGTTTTCTATGGCGGGCTGGGCAAAATGGCGCACCAGAATGCCCCGCTGTTTTAATTGTTCATACAGCGCCGCGCCCCCTACGGCGGGATGAGCGGCAAACAAAAAGTTGGCCAGCGAATCGGTCACGGTAAAGCCCATTTCCCGCAGGGCGGCTTTGGTGGTTTCGCGGGTGGCGGCCACCTGCCGGCAGTGGTCCATATAATAATCGGCGGTGGCCAACGCCGCCTGGCCGGCCGCCATGGTCATGCGGTTCACGTTGTAGGGATTGGTGGAGAATTTGACGGTGTTCAGGTCCCGGATCAGGTCCGGATGGCCCATGCCGAAGCCCAGCCGCGCCCCCGCCAGCGAAAAGGATTTGGAAAAGGTGCGGGTGATGAGCAAATTATCATACTGCGCCAACAACGGCAGGCAGGTTTGGCCGCCGAAATCGATATAGGCTTCGTCTACCACCACCACGTGATTGGGATTGGCGGCGGCGATGGCCGCCACGTCATCCACCGTGACAGCCAGGCCGGTGGGCGCGTTGGGATTGGCCAGCACCACGTTGCAGCCAAGGCCCCTGTAGTCGGCCGGATCGACCCGCAGATCGGCCGTGAGCGGGATCTGCCGGCAGGGCACGCCGTTTAAAGCGGCAAACACGGGATAAAACCCGTAGGTAACGGTGGGAAACGCAAAGGGACGGTCGGGCCCGCCGAAGGCCATAAAGGCAAAATTGAGGATCTCATCCGACCCGTTGGTCATCAGGATCTGCTCCGGCTCCAGCCCGTAATAGTCGGCCGCCGCCCGGTGCAGCGCCCGGCAGTCGGGATCGGAATACAACTGCAGGCGGTCCACTTCGCCCGCAACCGCCGCCGCCACCGCCTCAGAGGGCGGAAAAGGCGATTCGTTGGTGTTGAGCTTGATATACGACCGGTCCTGGGGCTGTTCCCCCGGCACATAGGGGGTGAGAGCGCCCACCCGTTGGTTCACAAAGCGGCTCACGACCGGGCCTCCCTTCGGCTCAGGGCACTGCGGGCATGGGCTTCCAGCCCTTCTTGCCGGGCAAAAGCGGCCACATCGTCGGCCACCGCGTCCAGCGCCTGGGGCGTATAATAAATGTATTGGGTCTTTTTAACAAAATCGTCTACCGACAAAGGGCTGGAAAACCGGGCCGTACCGCCGGTGGGCAGGGTGTGGTTGGGCCCCGCCAGATAGTCGCCCAGCGCTTCGGGACACCAGCGGCCCAAAAACACCGAACCCGCGTGGCGGATGCGGGGCAGCCAGGCCATGGGGTCGGCCACGCACAGTTCCAAATGCTCGGGGGCAATGGCGTTGGCGATATCGATAACAGCTTCCAAATCGTCGGCCACAATGATCTTGCCGTTTTGGTCAATAGACGCCCGGGCAATGTCGGCCCGAGGCAGCAGGGGGATCTGCCGTTCCAGTTCGGCCGCCACGGCGTTGGCAAGGGGCAGGCTGTCGGTCACCAGCACGGCGGAGGCCAGTTTATCGTGTTCAGCCTGAGACAGCAGATCGGCCGCCACCACGGCGGGATCGTTTTGCCCGTCGGCCGCCACCAAAATCTCGCTGGGGCCGGCGATCATATCGATGGAAACCAGCCCGAACACCTGCTTTTTGGCTTCGGCCACAAAAGCGTTGCCGGGGCCCACGATCTTATCGACCTTGGGCAGGGTTTGGGTACCGTAGGCCAGAGCGCCGATGGCCTGGGCGCCTCCCACCTTGAAAATACGGTCTACCCCGGCGGTTTGGGCCGCCGCCAGAATGGCGGGGGCAACGCTGCCGTTCCGGTCGGGCGGGGTGACCATGACCAGTTCGCTCACGCCGGCCAGTTTAGCGGGAATGGCGTCCATGAGCACGGTGGAAGCCAGCGCCGCCGTGCCGCCCGGCACGTACAGGCCGACCCGTTCAATGGGCAAAACCCGCTGGCCCACCACGGCGCCGTTGGGTTGCCGGCATTCAAACCCCTGCCGCAGCTGCCGGCTGTGAAAGGCCCGGATGTTGGCCGCCGCTTTTTCTAACACTTGCAAAAAACCGGGATCTACCGCCGCCAGCGCCGCCTGCCGCTCGGCAGGAGTAACTTCCAGCGCGGTGAGTTCTACCCGATCGAACTGCCGGGTATAACGCAGCAGGGCTTCGTCCCCGTTTTGGCGCACGTCGGCCAAAATGGCGGCCACGGTGCCGGCCACGTCCACGGTAGGGGCCACGCGGGCAAAAATGGCTTCGGGCGCCACCTGCCCCACCTGCATAATACGAATCATAACGCATTCTCCTTTTGGGCGGCCAATCCGTCAGTGAGGGCGCGCACCGCCGCTTCTTTGAACTGGTAAGCCGACCGGTTGACGATGAGCCGGGCGCTGATGGGCATGATGGTTTGCACCGGCTCCAGGTTGTTTTCCAGCAAGGTTTAGCCGGTTTCCACAATATCCACGATCACGTCGGAGAAGCCGAGCAAGGGCGCCAGTTCGATGGATCCGTTGAGTTTGATGATATCGATATCCCGCCCCTGCTGTTGAAAGTATTCCTGGGCGATGAAGGGAAATTTGGTAGCCACCCGCAGGGTGCGGTCGGGCCGGTCGCGAAAGTCTTTGGGCGCGGCCACCGCCATGCGGCACCGGCCCAGGCCCAGGTCCAGCAGCTCATACACGTCCGGCCGGTATTCGGCCAAAATGTCTTTGCCGGCCACGCCCACGTCGGCGGCGCCCCGTTCCACATAAATGGCTACGTCGGAAGGCTTGACCCAAAAATAGCACACGCCGGCGGCAGGATTTGCAAACAGCAGCTTGCGGGTATCGGCCAGCACGTCGTCACAACCGAAGCCGGCCGCTGCAAAGCGGCGATATACCTGTTCTCCCAGCCGGCCTTTGGGCAGGGCCACGTTGAGCATTGCGTTATTCATGCGGCGCCTCCTTTGCATCCCATTGCCGCCACGATACCGTGCGGCGCGCCCGCAAATGGGCCGGCGGCCGGGTGGCGGTCAACACGCTATGCCCCTGCCCCGCCAGCTGCCGGGCAACGGCCAGCACGGCCCCCGGATCGTCCGCAGGGTCGTATAACAGCACGGTATCCACGTCAAAATCCTGCCGGTGATCCATGCGTTCCAGTTGGTCCAGATACACGGCGAAGCCGATGGCGCGTCCCGTTTTGCCCATGCGCCGCAGCAGCGGATCATACTGGCCGCCGCTCAACACCGGCGCAGGCAGGCCTTTGATATAGCCTTGAAAAATCAACCCGTTGTAATAGCGCATATCGCCCACCAGACTGCCGTCCAGCCGCAGGGCGATGCCGTTCACGGCTTCCACCGCCCGCACCGCGTCGGTCAGTTCGGCCAAAGCCTCCCCTTCCGGTGTGCCGGCGGGACACACCGCCGCCAGGGCGGGCAGCACTTCATCCGCCCCGCCCCGCAGGCCGGCCAGCTGCAGCAAGGCTTGCAGCCGGTCTTCGTCCGCCCCGGCCTGCCGGCAGAGCTGCGCGGCGCCCTGCAGGTTTTTTTGCCCGATGCAGGCCAGCACCGATTGCTTGACCGCCGCCAGCGGCGGGGCGGCCAGCAAAGAAGACAGCAGGCCCAAATGGGACACGGTGAGCAGGCAGTCGGGACTGACAAGCGCCAGGCTTTCGGCCGCCAGACTCAACACCTCGCACAGCTGGTGCCGGTCCAGCGGGCCGATGCATTCCAGCCCGGTTTGCAGCAGTTCCCGGTAGGCGTGGGTGCTTTCGGACACCCGATAGACGTTTTCATTATAATACCACCGCTGTACGCCGGCGTCCGCCCGGCTGTTTTTTACGATGGAAAGGGTCACGTCCGGCTTTAAGGCCAGCAAGCGTCCGTTGGTATCGGTAAAGGTGATGATCCCTTCGGAAACCAGAAAATCTTTGTTGCGCACGTAAAGATCGTATTCTTCAAACTTGCTCATTTTAAAGCAGGTATAGCCCCGGCCGCGGTACAGCGCCCGCAGGCCGAAGGCGACGGTTTCTTCGGGTTTGAACAGATCGGGTGCAAAGCTCATTGGGCGTCCTCCCCGGCGCCGAGCCGTTCCAGCGCCGTTTGATAACCGCCGCTGCCATAGGTAAGGCACCGGTTGACCCGGCTGATGGTGGCGGTGGAAACGCCGGTTTCTTCCGATATTTGCTGGTAATTCTTTTTTTGGGTAAGCAGCCGCGCCACTTCCAGCCGCTGTGAGATTTCGATCAGTTCCCGAATGGTGCAGGCGTCTTCTAAAAAGCGGGCGCATTCATCGGGCGTTTGCAGGGCGGCCAGGGCCGCAAACAGCCGTTCGGTCGCAGGATTTCGATAGGTCAAGGCGGTCGCCTCCTCACTTTTTCACTTTAGCATGCTAATATGATAGCATAAAAGAAAGCGGCTGTCAAGTGACAACCGCTAATTTTTGCACATTTTTTATAACGCGTTACGGCCGGTCAAACAGTTGATCGTCCACCCGCCCGTTTTGCGGCTCCAGCGCGGGATACGTGCCGGAAACCACCGTGGTGAGGCACCGGATACGGCTGACGTTGAAGTGCCCGGTAAGCTCCACCGGATAAATGCGCTTGGCCACATCGCAAGTGCCGGAGGCCGGATAAATCATCCGGCCGGCCACCGTAAGGGTTTGGTTTTGCAGGGTAACGGCGTCGGCCACGTAGCGGATACTGCCGCTGCCTTCGCACCGGGTGGCTACCAGCAGCAGGCTGTGGGTTTCAAAAAACGTCCGGTCGTAGGTCAGCCCTTCCCCGGTAGCGGGATTGATATGACTATAGCGGTGTTCATACGCGTTGGCCAGGTCGGTATTGCTTTGCAGCATGGCCACGTATTCTTCATAGGTATTGCACAGCAGCGCATAGCGCACCATGAGCGTGTTCACATTGTCAAAATCGCCGTCGCTCACCGGGTCCAAATTCCAATAACCGAGCACGTCCTGCGTAAACGTCACCGGTTGTTCGGCCGGTTCCTCCTCCGGCTGTTCAGGCGGTTGCTCCGGCGGCTGTTCGACCGGTTCCACATCACGGCCCACCGCCAACAGCAAAACGGCAAGCGCGTCCCGGGCGTCCACCGTGCCGTTACCGTCCCGGTCGGCCGCCGTTCGTTGGGCCGGCGTGGCTTCCGGCGCCCGGTCGACCGCGATACGCAGCACCAGCAGCGCGTCCACCGCGTTGACAGCGCCGTCGCCGTTCACGTCCGCCTCCGTTTGAGCCGCGGCGCCCACCGCACAACCGCACACCAGCGCGGCGCACAATAAGATGATCCATAACCGTTTTTTCATTTGCTAAACACCCCTTTCACCCTTTATACGTATAAAACGCGAAAAATACTCACCAAAATCGCAAAAAAATAAAAAAAGAAGAAAGCACATGAAAATCAAAGTGCTTTCTTCCTCTTTCCGATGGGTTAAACCGCGCGGGTCACTTTGCCGGAACGCAGGCAACGGGTGCAGGCGTTGATTCGACAAGGAGTGCCGTTGACGATCGCCTTAACGCGCTGTACGTTGGGCTTCCAGGCGCGATTGGAACGCCGGTGGGAGTGGGACACTTTGATACCAAAGGTAACACCCTTCCCGCAAATATCACATTTTGCCATGTTCTGCACCTCCTCGTGCCGTGTAAATGCGCAAAATTAAGCTCGTGAATGATATAATAGCAGAAACCGCGTGAAAATGCAAGTACTTTTTGAAAAAATTTTCAAACCGGCGGATTTGGAGGCAAACAGGCCGTTTTTTTCGGGGAAATACACAAATTTTGAGAAAAAATTTTTGGCAATTTGCCACAAAACACTTGCAAAAACGGCCCGGAATGTGTATTATTAAAAATGTATAACAATCCATAGATCCGCCCTGTCGGCCGACGGCGCGCGGACTCATCACCGGAACAAGGAGATGCATCATGACCAACAGACTTTTTCAGGGGATCGTACACCAAATGAGTGATTCCATCGACCGCACGGTGGGTGTGATCGACGACGCCGCCACCATTATCGCCTGCAGCGACCCCGCCATGATCGGGGAATCGGCCAACCTGGATTTTATGGACCTGGCCCACGCGCAGGAACCGCAGGTGACCGGCAAAAACACCTATTGCCCCTTTGGCGCCGATTCCTATTGCGAATATGCCGTGTTTGTGGAAGGGGACGACGCACAGGCCGCCAAATACGCCGCCCTGCTGAAGGTTTCCATGACCTCCATCAAACAGTTTTATGACGAAAAGAACGACCGGGCCAACTTTATTAAAAACGTGATCATGGACAATATCCTGCCCGGCGATATTTACTTAAAGGCGCGGGAATTGCACTTTAACACCGACGCTTCCCGGGCGGTACTGCTCATCCGCATCACCCGGCAAAACGACGTTTCGGTATTTGAGATCATTCAAAACCTGTTCCCTGAAAAGAACAAGGATTTTGTGATCAACATCAACGAAAACGACGTGGCCCTGGTGAAAGAAGTGGGCGCCGAGATCGAAACCAAAGACCTGGAAAAACTGGCCCGCAGTTTGGTGGACACCCTGGCCAGCGAATTTTACACCCACGCCGTGGTGGGCATCGGCACCATTGTGACCGGTGTGAAGGATCTGGCAAAATCCTTTAAGGAAGCCCACGTGGCCCTGGAAGTGGGAAAAGTGTTCGATAACGAAAAAAGCATTGTGAGCTGTGACAACCTGGGCATTGCCCGGCTGATCTACCAGCTGCCCACCACCCTGTGCGAAACCTTTTTGAAAGAAGTGTTCAAACGGGATTCCATTGAAAGTCTGGATCAGGAGACCCTGTTCACCATTCAGCGGTTTTTTGACAACAACCTGAACGTTTCCGAAACCTCCCGCAAGCTGTTTGTGCACCGCAACACCCTGGTGTACCGGCTGGAAAAGATCAAAAAGCTCACGGGGCTGGATCTGCGGGAATTTGACCACGCCATTGTGTTTAAGATCGCGCTGATGGTCAACAAATATCTCAACGCCAATCCGGTTAAGTATTGATAACCATTGCCAGGAAGGAGCGGTTGCATGACATCCGATACCGCGGCCCCGCTGATCGAATTTCGCGGGGTATACAAAGCATACGATAACGGCACCAAAGCGCTCACCGACGTGAATTTGAAAATCAACAAAGGCGAATTCGTGTTTGTGGTGGGTGCGTCCGGCGCCGGTAAAAGTACCTTTATCAAGCTCATTATCCACGAAGAAAAGCCCAACGCGGGCGAGATCATTGTGGGCGACTATAAACTTTCGCGCCTGCGGCGGCGGCAGGTGCCCAAACTGCGCCGCACCATGGGTATTGTGTTTCAGGATTTTCGCCTGATACGCAACATGACCGTGTTTGAAAACGTGGCCTTTGCCATGCGGGTGGTGGGCGCCTCCAAAAAAGACATTCGCAAGCGGGTGTTTTACGCGCTGAACATTGTGGGCCTGAACGAAAAAGCCCGCAATTATCCGGACGAGCTTTCGGGCGGTGAACAGCAGCGTGTGGCGCTGGCCCGTGCGCTGGTAAACAACCCCAGCATGATCATTGCGGACGAGCCCACCGGCAACGTGGACCCCACCATGTCTTACGAAATCGTGGATCTGCTCACCGAGATCAACAAGCGGGGCACCACGGTGATTATGGTGACCCACGAACACCAACTGGTGCGCGACTTCGGCCACCGGGTGGTTATGATAGAAAACGGCATGATCGTGGCCGACAATGCCGGTTTTGCCCGGGAAGACGGGGAAAAAGCCCCCATCACCCTGGAAACCGCCGTGTTTGACGACGTGAAAAACACCGCCGACGCCGAATCCGTTCCCGCCCCTGCCGGGCAAGCGGACGACGAAGCGGCTCTTGCCATAGACAGCGGCTTTGTACTGACCGAGCCCCAACCGACAAAGGAGGCGTCCGACGATGAAACTGAGGAGCTTTAATTACCTGATCGGCGAAGGGTTCAAAAACGTGTGGTCGCACCGGCTTATGTCGGTGGCTTCGGCCGGCGTGCTGATGGCCTGCATGCTGATGATCGGCATTGTGTGGTCTATCAGCCTGAATATTACCAACGCCGTGGATATGGTGGAAGATCAAAACGTGGTGCTGGCCTTTTTTGACGACGACCTGAGCCGGGAAGAAGCCAAGGCCGCCGCCGATAAGATCGCCGGTATGGACAATATCAAGGCCTGCGAATTCATTACCCGGGAAGAGGGCCTGGAACGGCAAAAAACCGCCATGGGCGATGAATACGCCCCCCTGTTCGACTGGGTTTCGGACGAAAACCCCCTACCCGACAGCTGCCAGATCACGCTGGACGATCTGGGCCGGTTCGATCAGACCCTGCTGGCCCTGCGCAGCGTAAAAGGCGTGGCCACCATTCGCCAACAGCGTGACGTGGTGAACAAGCTTTCGGCTATTCGGTCCATCATCAACGTGGTGGGCGTGTGGGTGATCGCTCTGCTGCTGGTGATCGCACTGGTGATCGTGGCCAATACCATTCGCATCACCATGTACACCCGCAAACTGGAGATCAACATTATGAAGGCGGTGGGCGCCACCGACGCGTTCATCCGCATGCCCTTCGTGATCGAAGGCATGCTGCTGGGCATTATTGCAGGGGTCGCTTCCACCGGGCTGTTATATTTATTGTATAAACTGGCGGAGCGCACCTTTGCCCGCAGTTTCAGCACGCTGGGCAGTTTTGTGCCCTTCTCCTCGTTCGCCTTCCAACTGCTGGGGGCCTTTGTGGTCATCGGCGCGGTGATCGGGTCGCTGGGCAGCGTGATCTCTATCGGCAAGTATTTACGCCATGAAGGAAGTGAATTCAATGCCATTACTTAAAAAACTGCTTTCCTGCCTGGTAGCGGCTGCATTGGCGTTCACTTGCGTGTGGACCGCCACTTTGCCGGCCAGCGCGTCGTACCAGTCGCAAATTGCCGAACTGGAACAAAAGCAGGCGGCCTTGAAAAGCAAAATCGCCGCTTTGCAAGACGATATTGACGAGCAGGCGGCGTTGAAAGAAGCCCTGCAAGAACAGATCGACGTGGTGCAAAAGCAGATCGATCTGTATAACGGGCAAATCGCCGAGCTGGAAGAAAAAATCGAACAGATGGAAGCCGAACGGCAGGCCAAAGAAGACGAGCTCAACGCCAAAAAACAAACGTTTTTGGCGCGGCTGCGAGCCATGTATATTGCCGGCGGCGATACCAAACTGGCCATTTTGATGGGCGCCGACGATTTTGCCGACTATCTGTATCAAAACGAACTGCTGGCCAGCGTGACCAAGTACGACAACAAGGTGATGGACCAACTGCGGGAAGATATTGCCGAGATAGAACGGCTGAAAGCCCAGGTGCAGGAGGAACAGGCCAACATTGAAAAGCTGAAAGCCACGGTGGACAAAAAGCGCAGTGAGCTGAACGAAAGCATGAAATCGCTCAACGCGGTGATCGCCAAGCTGCAAGGCCAGCAAAACGAGCTGCAGGGCGATATTGAAACCTACCAAAAGGCCATTGACGCGCTGGAAAAGAAAATTGCCGAAGAAGCCGAACGGGCGCGGCAACAGTCTATTCAGCAGTCCATCCAATACAGCGGCGAGCAATTCGGCTGGCCCACCCCCGGGTTTTACTGGATCAGTTCGCCCTACGGCTACCGTTGGGGCCGCCTGCATAAAGGCGTAGACATTGCCGGCGGCGGCATTTACGGCACCCCCATCCACGCCACAGCCGATGGTGTGGTTTCGCTGGTGGATTACAACGCCGGCGGTTACGGCTATTACGTGATGATCAACCACGGCATGTTTGACGGCAATAACTACACCACCTTATATGCCCACATGCCCTCCTGGGCGCCGGTGGCGGTCGGCCAAACGGTGCACAAGGGCGACGTGATCGGCTACGTAGGTTCCACCGGCCGCTCCACCGGGCCCCACTGCCATTACGAGATCCGCGTAAACGGCGTGGCCCAAAACCCCATGAACTTCTACAGTTCCATTGGTTAACACCCCCACGGCTCCTCCCTCTTGTGCAGACGGTGGAGCCGTTTTTATCGACAGTATGTTCCAAGGAGGAATTCCAATGAAAAAATTCATTAGTCTGACGCTCAGCCTGTGCCTGGCCGTTTCGGTGCTGCTGTGCCCGGCGGCCGTGCGTGCCGACGCGCCCCCTTACGGCGATTTGAATGAGGACCGTTTGGTGAACGCCGCCGACGCGCTGGTCGTTCTGCGCGCAGCCGTTGGCAAAATTTCGCTCACCGGCGATTTGGCCACCTATGCCGACGTGGACGCCAGCGGCAAGATCGACGCGGTGGACGCGCTGCTGATATTAAAATTTGCCGTACAAAAGCTGGACCGTTTCCCCGCCGACGTGGATGCGCCTCCGGTGGACCCGGACGCGCCCCATCCCGACGAAAAATGGCGGAACATGACGATGGACGAGATCATCGACGAGATCAGCGGCAACACCCCCGCCTCCCCCATTGACGATTATTACGCGATCCACGACGACGGCGGCATGATCTACAATCCCCTCTCCCGCGAAATGGACCGGGCCGACCGGACCCGGTATAATCTGGCCCAAAAAACCACCGGCACCCTGAAGCTGTCTGACGGCACCACCATGACCTATTCGGTGCCCACCGACGTGACCGCTTATGATATGGTGCCCGTGGAATACTCTTTGAAAAACGGCTCCGGCAGCGGCCCGGTGTATGTGGAAGGCACCACCTTTGAAAACAAAAACGGTTCATATTACGATTTGTGCCTGCCCGGCAACGTGAGCTTGAGTTTTCAATACGACGGGTATGTATACGCCGACAATCAAGGCTCCAACCGGGCTTACAATTCCGCCAACTTCAAAAACGACCGGACCGGCACCCAATATCCTCAATACAATGCTTCCGGCCTGATCGCGTCTGATACGGTACCGTCCGGCAAGCCCCTGTGGTTTAAGTTTACCATCACCAACACCGGCAACACCATTTTGGACGGCGACGGCAACGGCACCTTCTGCTTTGAACCGTTTTTGGTCGACTCCTCCGGCAACCAAGGCCCGGTGGCCAACATGTATTACCGGCTGTTCAAGGCTTTGTATCCGGGCGAATCGGTAGAGCTGTACATTTACTTCGGCGCCAGTTCCGGTATGCAGATGAATTCGGGCGAATACCGCATCGACATTCGCTGCCTGGTGCGCAATGAAGAGCAAAACGACGCCTGGGGCACCAAAATTTGGGGCGGCTACATTTACGGCATCGGTTCCAAGTCCATCACAGCCACCAACTCCCCCACCGTTACCCACAAAAGCAACGCTACTTACAAAGCGTCACGCAGCGCCGTTCGGGACACCTGGCTGCATACCTATGAAGAATTTACCACTTCTTACGACGCGTGGCTGGAACCCGCCGACCTGCGGGAAAGCGACGTGCACGTGCTGTACGTTCAGCCTGCCGCCTGGAGCACCCAACTGAATTTGAAACTCATGCGGGGCAACGCCGACAACCTGCGTTCGGTGCGCATCCCCCTCACGGTGAATACCGATTCTCTTTCCATCCGCCTGAACGAAAAGGCTGAAAATTATATCATTACCGACGCGGGCACCAAATACCCCGCCATGGCCAGCCAGTCGATGTGCGACATGCGGGTGAACGACACCTTGAATCCCGCTTCCAACGTGGCCCAGCTGGATGAACTGCTGCGCATGAAGGAATGCGGTGTGAATCTGGTGACCACCACCGAAGCATTCAACATCAACACCAGCACCACCCCCACCAACAGCATTTCCAACAATCAAGACGCCATATACTTTGTTTCCGACGTGCTGCGCAAACTGGATATGCGCATGGAAGGCTACACCGGCTATCCCTTCAGTTCCGGCACCAACCTGGCTGCCGCCTACTGGTACACCCACGACAGTTCGGTGCGCACCAATCCCTACGGCGGCTACGCCGGCGACGTACTGGCAAAAGCCAACGGTCTGCGGGGCCTGTATCAATTCATGCGCTGGGGCGATAACTTTTATATAAACGGCCAGGGCAAAACGATTTTTAACACCGAAGATACCCGCGGCTGGATGCGTATAGACTTTAACGCCCGGGCGGTGTTAGGCCGACAAACCATTGAGAACTTCCGCACCTGGCTGCAAAAACGCTATGGCTCACTGGACGCCGTGAACGACGCGTGGGGCGTGGAATACGACAGTTGGGACATGATCGATCCCGAAGAAGGCACGGTGGACGACCACGGCTGGCGGGGTTACAACACCACCACGGCCAGCTTTTTTGAATGGGACGTGCCCGTGAACGATCTGGATATTTTCCGCACCCTGGAACGCACCGAAAACTACGCTGTGGTGCTGGATACCCTGGCCCACTATAACGAACAGGTGAAAGATGTCGGCGCCGCCAGCGTAGACGCCACCATGGGCATTCGCACCGAAGGCGGCAACGTAACGGGCGTGGTACCGTATAACACCAAAAATTCCCACCTGCGGCACGCCTATTTCAGCCAGCGGCGCTGCGCCATGATCCCCCAGATCCTGGCCAAATCCGGCACCGTGAGCATGCATTCCGACTATGTTACCCTGCCCTACAGCGTGCGTGAATGGGAAACGCTGGTGTCTTCTTCCACGGCGATGGGCATTACCAATATGCCCCTGATTCAAAGCAACCGCATGCGGGATATTGCCATCAACCGCAAATTCGGCGACGCCGCTTTCGGGGTCCACTACAACCTGACCGGTGAAAACATTCGGGGCGCTTACATCAACACCCAGGTTTCGGTTTTCCAAATGTTCAAAGCCATTTATGAAAACGGCGGCATCCCCGGTCTGCTGTGGGAAGACTACCTGTGCGACGGTTATGTGACCGAAACCCAGGAAAAAGAAATGAAGTTCTATTCTCAAAAAATCGCCGAAATGATGCAAACCGACGCGGCCAAGGCCTGGGCCGTGCGCGGCGTGCCCGACGTGGGTGCGATCCACTCGACTTCCAACGGCGTTTACAGCTATAACGAACAATACATTCAAGCCCAGGTAGACGCGGCGTTGGCCCGGCGCAAACAGCAATAATCCATCCGTTTTTTTGCGGGACGTTTCGCTTTTGCGAAGCGTCCCGTTTTTTGTAATAAAAAAAGATAGTAATCCGCGTGCCGGTATGCTATAATGTACCCGTATTCTAAATCTCGCGCTTTTCCATCTACGTGAGGAGGACGAACCAATATGAAACATCACGCTTTGCCCCGCCGGATAGCGGTTTTGCTGGGTTTGCTGGCGTTTGGCTGCACCGTGAACGCCGCCGCCGATACCGCCGACCGCATACAATGGAACAGCTGTGATTCGGGCGGTATCACGCTGGAAGCCAGTTGTACCCAAAACGCCCGCATTGTGTTTGACCAGCAGGTGGAGGGCACCGGTGCCTTCGGGTTCGATTCGTTGAGCACCAACAACAACGTAGACCGGACCTACGCTCAATACTTTTTCTATTTTTATCCCGACGCGCTGGACAACGCGCGCCCCACCATCGATATCTCAAACTGTGCCTATGTGACCTTTGATTTGTATTTAAGCAAATCGCTGGTTTCGGGCAATATTGTTGACACCAACTTTAACGTGAGCAACCAAACCGATTCCTGGGATAACGGCGGCCGGCTATGCGACGCTTCGGTGCTGAAAAACATGAGCTGGCAGCAGGGGTGGAATCACGTGGTGATCCCCATTGACTGGAGCAAGACCGCTTCCACCTTTAACCGCACCGCCCTGCGCCGCGGCCGGTATTACATGCTGTATCGCGGTTCCTTCAGCGATATGACCTTTATGATAGACGACGTGTGCTTTATCACGGCGGCCGGTCTGGAAGACGACGCCCGCCGCGCTCAGGCCAAGCAGTTGAACGTGACCATTCGCGAACTGCCCGCCCCCAACCAGATCACCTACGCCCACGCCGCCAAACTGCGGGCGGCCAACATGGCCTACGACGCGCTGCCCGAAGCCTACCGGTCGCTTGTGTTTGAACACGCTGCCCTGGTGCGGGCCAACAAAGCGTTTGACGCGGTGGCAGCCGCCCGGGTGGACGATATGATCGCGGCATTGCCAAACCCGGTGAGCGTCGCCGACCAAACCGCCGTGACTGTTGCGCGGGACGCGTATGACGATTTGACCGACGCCCAGCGCCAGTTGGTTACCGGCCTTTCGACGCTGGTAAACGCCGAACAACGACTGGCCGCCCTGCAGGATGGCACGCCCATTCAAGTGGATTTTGCCGTGCAGACTCTGGAGGCCGAAGCCGGCCAAACGGTGGCGCTGGACTTTACGCTGGCCCAGGCCAACAGCGGCATCGGCGCTATGGGCTGGCAGTTTGATTATGATAACCGCTACCTGCGGCCCATCGCCGGGCCGGACGGCAAGGTGATCACAGCCGGCAGCGCGGTGCAAAACGCCGTGTTTGCCGCCAACGATGAACGCCTGCTGGTCCAGTTGGCCACGGCGGACGGGATCACCGCCGCCGGCACCCTGCTCACGCTGCATTTTCAAGTGATACATACCCCGCCCGCCAACACCACGGCGGCTGTTACCGCCACGCTGTTAAACGGCCCTCTGCACGCGGCCGATCCCGTTTTGGGGCCGGTGTGCCACACCTATGAGGTGCAGGTGCAAAGCGGCGGTGTGGCCGGGCCGGACGTTACCCAGGCCGACCGAGAGGCCGCCCAAGCGGTGGACGATATGATCCTGGCCCTGCCGGCCAACATTACGCTGCAAGATGAAGCGGCCGTTACCGCCGCCCGGAGCGCTTACAATGATTTGACCGCCGCCCAAAAAGGGTATGTTGTGAACCTTGCCGGGTTAGAAGCGGCCGAACAAGCGCTGGCCGCCCTGCAGGCCCAGCCGGAGCCGCTTCCCGGCGATGTGAACGAGGATGGCACCGTGGATGCCCGGGACGCCCTGTTAGCCTTAAAAGCCGCCGTAGGCAAAGAATCCCTTTCGGCCCGGCAGATTCGGCTGGCCGATTTGAACATTGACAGCGCAGTGGATGCCCGGGACGCCTTGTTAATATTGAAGATCGCCGTGGGAAAACCCATTTGATTTACAAATAGTCAACGCCTTTTGCCTTGTGCAAAGGGCGTTTTTTGGTGTAGAATCCTTATGAAAAATGAATGGGATATCAATGTTTCTCCCCTTTACTTTTGGGCAAAAAAACGGTATAATGAACTTGAATTCGACCGAGGGAGGTCATACTATGAAAAGACTGATAAGCATACTGCTGGTATTGGTGCTGGCTGTTTCGCTGTTCACGGCAACGCCGGCGGCCAAAACCGCCAGCCGACTGCTGTACGGCGACGGCAACGGCGATACCGAGATCAACGCGGCCGACGCGTTGATCGCCCTGCGCATGGCGGTGGGCAAGCAGGCATCTGACAATACGCTGTTTGAAACCATGGACGTGGATATGAACCACACCGTCAATGCGGTTGACGCCCTGATGATCTTGAAATATGCCGTGAAAAAGCTGGACCGCTTCCCGGCCGACCCGGGCACCTTTTTGGTGGATGACGACGCCCAATGGAACGACATGAGCATGGACGAGATCTTGGAAACCATTGACGGCGACACGCCCGCCACCCCCATTGCCGACTACTACACTCTGCACAGCGACGGCGGGATGATCTATAATCCCCTGTCCCGCGAAATGGATCCGGCCGACAAAACCAAATACAATACAGCCAAAAAAACCACCGGCAGTTTAAAACTGGCCGACGGTTCTACCCTGACCTATTCGGTGCCCACCAAGGTGACGGCTTACGACATGGTGCCCATTGAATACACCCTGCAAAACGGCAGCAACGGGTTTGACCCGCTGTATGTGGAAGCTACCACCTTTGAACGGGGCAACGGGTCGTATTATGACCTGTGCCTGCCCGGCAACGTGAAAGTGAAACTGGAATACGAAGGTTTTGTGACCGCTACCGCCGACGTGACCAACCGGCCTTACCTTTCCGCCCGGTTAGACGACGACCTGGCCGGCGTGCAATTTCCCAACTACACCCTCAACGATTTTGTGGCGTCTGACACGCTGACCCCCGGCCAGTACATTTGGTTTAAGTTCAAAGTAACCAACACCGGCAACACCATTTTGGACGGCGACGGCAACGGCACCTTCTGCTTCCAGCCGACGCTGATCAACAATGATACCGAAAAAACCACCGACACTATCAATTTGTATCAACGGCTTACCGAAGCGCTGTATCCCGGTGAAACCACCGAAATGTATGTGACCTTCGGCGCGCTGAACGCCGGCAATTACACCATTAAAATCAACAGTTTGGTGCGCAACGAAGAAAAGAACGACGCCTGGAGCACCAAAATCTGGGGCGGCTACATCTACGGCACCGCCACCAAGGATATCACCATAGGCGATACGGTGGGCACCACCATTGCCACCCCTATGAAAAACACCGTGGTGCGCGATCCTGTGCGGAATACCTGGCTGCATACATATGAGGAATTCACCACCTCCTACGACGCCTGGCTCAATCCCCGGGCATTGAACGCCAAAACCACCAACGTGCTGTATGTGCAGCCCGCCGCCTGGAGCGATCACCTGGCCCTGAAACTGATGCGCGGCAACGGCGACACGCTGAAATCGGTGAACATTCCCCTTTCGGTGGAAAGCGATTCCATCACCGTGAATTTGAACACCACCGCCAATAACTACATTGTGACCGACGAAGGCACCAAATACCCCGCCATGGCCAGCCAGTCGATGTGCGACATGCGGGTGAACACGCAATGGCCCGACGCCCTGAACAAGCAACTGGACGAGCTGCTGGATATGAAAGAATGCGGCGTGAACCTTGTAACCACCACCGAAGCCTTTGACATTGCCGCCGTGGGCCACCAGGCAAACACCACCAACGATAAACAGGATGCCAACTGGTTTATGTGCGACGTGGTGCGCAAGCTGGGCATGCGGCTGGAAGGCTACACCGGCTACACCTACAAAGAAGCCACCACCATGACCGCCGCTTACTGGTTCTCCCGCGAAAGCGCCTACCGCAATACCGTCATTAAAGACCCTTATAACAGCGTGCTGCTGGCCAAAGCCAACGGTTTGCGCGGTATGTACCAGTTCCTGCGCTGGGGCAAAAACTTCTATTTGGGCGCCGGCGGCCTGCCGGTGTTCAACACCGAAGACACCCGCGGCTGGATGCGCATCGATTACAACGCCCGGTGTTATCTGGACGAAGAATCCCTGCCCGCCTACCGCAACTGGCTGAGGGAAAAATACGGCACCATCGCCGACCTGAACAAAGCCTGGGGCGATGAATTCTATTCCTACTCCGACTTTAACCAGATCGACCCGGATGAAGGCACCACCAAGGACCACAGCATGGCCAATTATGTGGTGAGCAATTCCGACGTGTGGGAATGGGGCGCCGCCATTAACGACCAGGATATTTTCCGCACCCTGCAGCGCACACAGAATTATAAGATCCTGCTGGATACGCTGAAAAGCTACGGCGCCGAAAAGGGCGGCCTGCCTTCTGTCGATGCTACCGTCGGCATCCGCACCGAAGGCGCCAACGTGACCGGCGTTGTGCCTTACGACACCAACCGTTCCCACCTGCGCCACGCATATTACAGCCAGCGGCGGTGCGCGATCATCCCCCAGATCCTGGCCAAGTCCGGCACAGTGAGCATGCATTCCGACTATGTTACCCTGCCTTACAGTCTGAAGGAATGGGATATGCTGGTTTCTTCCTCCACGGCGCTGGGCATTACCAACATGCCGCTGCTGCAGGCCAACCGCATGCGGGATATCGCCATTAACGCCCGTTACGGCGATCCCAGCTACGCCACCTATTACAATATTTCCGACGGCAACTGTCTGGGCGCTTACATCAACACCCAAACTTCCGTGTTCCAGGCCTTTAAGACCATTTACGAAGCCGGCGGTATCCCCGGCGTGCTGTGGGAAGACTATTGGTGCGACGGTTACGTGACCGAGACCCAACAGAAAGAAATGAAGTTCTTCTCCCAAAAAATCGCCGAAATGATGCAAACGAGCGAAGCCAAAGCCTGGGCGACCTCCGACGTGCCCGACACCGCCGCCGTTTACGATCTGGCGCTGGGCGAATACAGCTATAACGAAGAATTTTTGGACGCCGCTATTGAAAACGCGCTGAAAAACCGGTAAAACGCCACCCCGTAAAACGCAACCATAACCCAAACGCCGAACATACCCCGCGTATGTTCGGCGTTTTTGGTGCATTAGCATTTGACAAACGCGGCGGTTTGTGGTATCATACGAAAGAAATGAAAATGCGTTGATGGAGACGCGCCTGCGCAGTAACGGCATTCAAAGCGAGCCGGCGGTGGTGAAAGGCCGGCATTGGCAGTTCGCGTGCGGTATCACTCCGGAGCAGCCGCCTGAACACGACGCCCTCGGCGTCAGTAAGGCGCGCCGGTTTTCCCCCGTTACCGGGAATCCGCATAACGTGTGCGCGACCACTGGGTGGTATAGCAAAGGTTCGGCCTTTGTCCCGTTGGGGCAAGGCCGTTTTTTATTGCAGGAGGTATGGCAGATGTATCAAAAAGTCCCCACCGATTTGAAATTTGTGGAACGGGAAAAAAAGATCGAGCAATTCTGGAAAGAAAACCATATTTTTGAAAAAAGCATAGACGCCCGCCGCAAGGGCGAGCCTTATGTGTTTTATGACGGGCCGCCTACCGCCAACGGCAAGCCCCACATCGGCCACGTGCTCACCCGCGTGATCAAAGATATGATCCCCCGCTATCGCACAATGAAAGGGTATATGGTGCCCCGTAAAGCCGGCTGGGATACGCACGGCCTGCCGGTGGAACTGGAAGTGGAAAAGCAGCTGGGACTGGACGGCAAAGAGCAAATCGAAGAATACGGCCTGGATCCCTTTATTACCAAGTGCAAAGAATCGGTTTGGAAATATAAAGGCATGTGGGAGGATTTTTCTTCCACCGTTGGCTTTTGGGCCGATATGGACAACCCCTATGTGACCTACCACAATGATTTTATTGAATCGGAATGGTGGGCGCTCAAGCAAATCTATGAAAAGGGCCTGCTGTATAAAGGCTTTAAGATCGTGCCCTACTGCCCTCGCTGCGGCACGCCGCTTTCGTCCCACGAAGTGGCGCAAGGCTACAAAACCGTGAAAGAACGGTCGGCCATTGTGCGGTTTAAGGCGGCGGATGAAGACGCATACTATCTGGTGTGGACCACCACCCCCTGGACGCTGCCTTCCAACGTGGCGCTGTGCGTGAATCCGGACGAGACCTATTGCAAAGTGAAAGCGGCCGACGGCTACACCTATATTCTGGCTCAGGCCCTGGCCGATCGGGTGCTGGGCGGTCTGGCCCAAGAGGGCGTGCCCGCTTATGAAGTGCTGGAAACCTTTACCGGCCGGGCACTGGAACGCAAAGCCTATGAGCCGCTGTTTGCCTGCACCGGCGAAGCGGTGAGCCGCCTGCCCCAGACCGGCCATTATGTGACCTGCGACGGCTACGTGACCATGACCGACGGCACCGGCATTGTGCACATCGCCCCCGCCTTTGGTGAGGACGACGCGAACGTGGGCCGCGCGTATGATCTGCCCTTTGTGCAGTTTGTGGACGCCAAAGGCAACATGACCGCCGAAACGCCGTATGCCGGCTTGTTTGTAAAGGACGCCGATCCCAAGATCCTGGCCGATCTGGACCGGGAGGGCAAGCTGTTTGCCGCTCCAAAGTTCGAACACGACTATCCCCATTGCTGGCGGTGCGATACCCCGCTGATCTACTATGCCCGGGATTCCTGGTTTATTAAAATGACCGCCGTGCGGGAACAACTCATTCGCAACAACAACACCGTGAACTGGATCCCCGAATCCATCGGCAAGGGCCGGTTTGGTGACTGGCTGGAAAACGTGCAGGATTGGGGCCTTTCCCGCAACCGTTACTGGGGCACCCCGCTGAATATTTGGGAATGTGAATGCGGCCACCGCCACGCGGTGGGCAGCATTGCAGAATTAAAAGAAATGTCGGACGACTGCCCGGACGATATTGAACTCCACCGGCCTTACATTGACGCGGTGACCATTCGCTGCCCCCATTGCGGCAAGCCCATGCACCGGGTGCCGGAAGTGATCGACTGCTGGTTTGATTCCGGCTCCATGCCCTTTGCCCAGCATCATTATCCCTTTGAAAACAAGGAATTGTTTGAAGCCCAGTTCCCCGCCGACTTTATTTCCGAAGCGGTGGACCAGACCCGGGGCTGGTTCTATTCCCTGCTGGCTATTTCTACCCTGATTTTTGACAAGGCACCCTATAAAAACGTGATCGTGCTGGGCCACGTGCAGGATGAAAACGGCCAAAAAATGTCTAAATCCAAAGGCAACGCGGTGGATCCGTTTGAGGCGCTGGAAACCTACGGGGCTGACGCCATTCGCTGGTATTTTTATGTAAATTCCGCCCCCTGGCTGCCCAACCGGTTCCACGGCAAAGCGGTGGTGGAAGGTCAGCGCAAATTCATGGGCACTTTGTGGAATACCTACGCTTTCTTTGTGCTGTATGCCAACATCGATGATTTTGATCCCACCCGTTACAAGGCGGACGCGGATTCTTTGTCGGTGATGGACAAGTGGCTGCTTTCCAAGCTCAACACGGTGGTGGCCGAAACCGACGCCCATCTGGCCGCCTACGAGATCCCCGAAGCCGCCCGCGCCCTGCAAACCTTTGTGGATGAACTGAGCAACTGGTATGTGCGCCGCTGCCGCGAACGGTATTGGGTCTCCGGCATGCCGCAGGACAAAGTGAACGCTTATATGACCCTGTATACGGCGCTGGTAACGATCGCCAAGGCCGCCGCTCCCATGATCCCCTTTATGAGTGAGGAGATCTATCAAAATCTGGTGCGTTCGGTAGATAAAAACGCCCCCGAAAGCGTGCATTTGTGTGATTATCCCGTGGCGGATGAAGCCTGCATCGACCGGGCGCTGGAAGCCGAAATGGACGAAGCCCTGGGCATTGTGGTGCTGGGCCGTGCCGCCCGCAACGGCGCCAACATCAAAAACCGGCAGCCGCTGGCGCGCATGCTGGTGCAGGCCGAAAAGCCCCTTTCCGATTACTTTGTGCGCATTGTGGAAGAGGAGTTGAACATCAAATCGGTCGATTTTATTGCCGACGCTTCCGATCTGGTAAGCTACACCTTTAAGCCCCAACTGAAAACCGTGGGGCCCAAATACGGCAAACAACTGGGCGATATCCGGGCCGCCCTGGCCGCGCTGGACGGCGCCGCCGCCAAGGCCGAACTGGATAGCACCGGGCTGTTAAAACTGGCGCTGCCCGGCGGCGAAGTGGCGCTGGCGGCGGAAGATCTGCTGATAGAGACCCAGCAAAAAGAAGGCTTCTTCACCCTTTCCGACAACGGCGTTACGGTGGCCATCGATACCACCCTGACCGACGAATTGCTGGAAGAAGGCTTTGTGCGCGAGATCGTGAGCAAGGTGCAAACCATGCGCAAAGAAGCCGGCTTTGAAGTGACCGACCACATCACCCTGTTTGCCATGGCAAACGCAAAAGTGAGCGATCTGCTGGCCCGCAACAGTACCGCCATCGGCGCCGACGTGCTGGCGGATGAAGTAAAACTGCAAACCCCCGCCGGCTATGTGAAGGAATGGAACATCAACGGCGAAACGGTTACGCTGGGCGTGGAAAAACGCGCGTAAACGAAACGGGAGGGCACTATGCGCATTCTCATCGATCACGTGGGCTATTTGACCCATGGCAGCAAGTTTTTTGTGGTGGAACACCCGGTGGAGGATACCTTTGCCCTGCTGGACCGCAACACCCTGCAGCCCGTGTTTGCCGGCAAGCTCACCCGGGTAAACGGCGATTTAGTCGAAGCCTTTGTGGGGGATTTTTCGGCCTTTACCACCCCCGGCGCCTATTTGATCGAATGCCCCGGCGGCTTGTTTGATTATCCCACCCGCTCGCAGGTGGTGGTCATATCCAACACGGTTTATCGCATGCCCATGCGCACCATGGCCAACTATTTCACGCTGCAGCGGTGCGGCGACACGTATGCCGGCTGGCGGGGCGAGCCCTGCCATACCGCCGACGCGCTGTGTGAACACACCGGCCTGCCTGCCGACCTGACGGGCGGCTGGCACCAATCCTGCGATTTGCGCAAGTGGGTGGCTTCCTCCAGCTGGCCCTTTTACGCCCTGGCCGAACTGGCCGCTTACGCGCCGCTGGCGCCGGTGTGGGGCGACCTGCCCCTGCAGGAAGCCCGTTGGGGCAACGCTTATTTTCAAAAGCTGATCCAGCCCGACGGACGGCTGTATGACAGCGTGATCTTCCCCAACGATTTTGTGCCCCGCAAGGTGTTTGGCGACCACCCGCCCTATTTTGGGGTGTTTAACGTGATTGTGGCCCAATGCCTGTGCGCGCGCATGTTTGCCGTCTCAGACGCCGCCTATGCCGACCGCTGCCGGGCGCTGGGTGAAAAGGTATATGCCTTTTATACCCGAAACGAGGAAGCGCCCGACCGGTACGATCCGCCGGTGGTACCGCCTTTCCATGACTTTTTGCCTAAACTGTTTATACAGAATTACAAAGGCAGCGCCCTGTTTGAAGGCGACCGGTGTTATGCCGCGCTGGCGCTGTATGAAGTCACCGGCAAGCCGGACTATCTGGCCGACGCCGTGGCTTGCGCCGACGCACTGGTCGCTATGCAGGACTGTTCAGGCGGGCCCTGCGACGGCGCGTTTTTCCGGGGCGGCAAAAAAACCGATTACATCAGCACCACCGACGACGGCGCTTTGGGCCCCATTGCCCTGCTGCGGCTGGCCCAACGGCTGGGCGACGCCGGCGATAAGTACCTTGCCAGCGCCCGCCGCTATGCCGGTCATTTGCTGGCGGGGGCCGGGCGAAACCCCTACGGGCTGATCCCCTGCTACTGGTATACCAAGCCGGTGCCGGGCAGCCGGGCGGCCGGGCAGGACGCCTGGTATCGCTATTTTGCCGACGATTACGCCTTTGGCTGCAACAAGGAGATTTTGGGCCGGGCCCTGTTTTTGCTGGCTTTGTTTGAACAAACGGGCGAAGCCGCTTATCAAGACGCCGCCGCCCGCACGGTGAATTTTGTGTTGGGGGTCAATATGCTCAACGCCAGCACGGTAGAAGGCGTGGGCCGCAACCAGCCACAGCGGCTGATCAACACCACCGAATTCGAGCCCAAAACGCCCCAGATCCCCGGCGCGGTAATGACCGGCATTGCCGGCTGGCCCAATACGGACGAACCCTACGTTCACATTTCGCTGGCCAATGAATACGATATGCCCGCCACGTCGTTTATGCTGTTGCTGCTCACCCGCCTGCAAAAGATGGAGGACGACTATTACCGGCAATAAAATAACCAATGCCCTGCCAAAAGGAGGATGCGCCGTGCTTTATGATTCGCTGGAACAACTGCAGGCCGCCTGCGCCAACTGCCAGAAGTGCGGCTTGTGTGAAAAACGCCGCCATGTGGTGTTTGGCGTGGGAAATCCTAACGCGCAGGTCATGTTTGTGGGGGAAGGCCCGGGCGAGCAGGAAGACTTGCGGGGTGAGCCATTTGTAGGCCCGGCCGGTCATCTGCTGGATCAGTATTTAGCGGTAATAGACCTGGACCGCACCCAATGCTACATCGCCAACATTGTAAAATGCCGCCCGCCCGGCAACCGGGATCCGCTGCCAGAAGAACAGGAAGCCTGCCTGGTTTATTTGCGGGAGCAAGTGCGGCTGATACGACCCCAAATCATGGTGTGCCTGGGGCGCATTGCCGCCCAAAAGCTGATGGATCCCGCCTTTCGGGTGACCCGGCAGCACGGACAATTTGTCAACAAAAAAGGCACCCTGATGATGGGTACCTTTCATCCGGCGGCGCTGTTGCGCAACCCGGGCAACAAGCCCGACGCTTTATTGGATTTTTTGGCCCTGCGGGACCGGCTGGCACAGCTTTAAAAGCCAAACAGCCCCGGCACAAAATAACTGAGCACCAGCATGATCGCGCCGGCCAGCAGTACGCCCAGCCCAATGGCGGGCAGTGAGTGCGACATGCGGATATCAAACAGATCGGCCGCCAGGGCGCCCGTCCAGGCGCCGGTACCGGGCAAGGGAATGCCCACAAACAGAATCAAGCCGATCAGCGGCCCGGTTTGAATACGTCTGCCCCGCTTGCGCGCCCGGGCTTCCAGCGCGTCTATCGGCTTTTTCAGCCACCGGATCTTGCGCAGCCATTTAAAAACGCGACGCAAAAACAGCAACACGAAGGGGATGGGCAGCATATTGCCCGCCACGCAAATGGGCAGGGCCACATACCATTTAACACCCAACAGCGCGGCCGCGATCAGCCCGCCGCGCAGTTCAATAACGGGCAGCAGCGATATAATAAAAATCACCATTTCGGGCGAAAGCCCCCACTGGTGCAGTATCTCGGTGAGTTGCTGTGCCACGCATGCGCCCTCCTTTGCTGCAACGTTTTCGTGCTTATTATAGCATAGACGCGGATGAAACGCAACCATTGTAACAAAACTGTAATGCTTTGAAATGAGGCGTGAATCATGAAATTGGTCATTCTGGACGGCTACACCTGCAACCCCGGCGATTTGAGTTGGGGGCCGTTGGAACGGTTTGGCCCCGTAACGGCGTATGACGTGACCGAACCCCACCAGGTGGTGGAGCGGTGCGCCGGATTTGATATTGTGATAAGCAACAAAACCCTGCTGCCCCGCCCCACGCTGGAACAACTGGCGGACGTGCGCTATATCGGCCTGCTTTCCACCGGTTATAACGTGGTGGACGTAACGGCGGCGGCCGAACTGGGCATTACCGTGAGTTTTGTGCCCGGTTACAGCACGGCGGCAGTGGCACAGCACACCATAGCCCTGCTGTTGGAACTGTGCAACCACGTGGGTGTGCATGCCGACGCGGTGCATGCCGGCCGTTGGGAAGCCTGTCGCCGGTTTTGCTTTTGGGAAACCCCGCTTACCGAACTGGCCGGCAAAACGCTGGGGGTGCTGGGCATGGGCAGCATCGGCACGGCGGTGGCCGGCATTGCCACGGCCCTGGGCATGCGGGTGATCTACCATTCCCGCACCCAAAAACCCGCACTGCCCTATGAATACGTTACGGCGGACGACTTGTTTGCCCGCAGCGACGTGCTGACCATACACTGTCCCCTGACCGACGCCACCCGCGGCATGGTGAACGCCCGCACGCTGGCGCTGATGAAGCCCACCGCCATGCTGATCAATACCGCCCGGGGCGACGTGATAGACGAAGCGGCGCTGGCTCACGCGCTGGAAAAGGGCGCCTTGGCCGGCGCGGCATTAGACGTGCTGTGCACCGAACCGCCGGCCGGCGATCATGTGCTGCTGCACGCCCCCCGGTGCCTGATCACCCCCCACCTGGCCTGGGCCGCCAAAGAAACCCGCCAACGGCTGATCCAAATGGCGGCGGACAATTTGGAAGCCTTTGTGCAAGGGCATCCCGTTAACATTGCCACCTGAAAAGGAGCCGGTTATGAACACGCGCTATGAAAGCCTGCTGCCCGAAATTGAGCAGGCCATTGCCCGGGATAAAGCCGAAGGCCGCTTTGGCAAGCGTGCCTTTGCTGAAGAAAACGCCCTGCGCCGGCGGCCCGACCGGGACAAAAACACCCTGCTGCGGCCGGCCTTTGTGCGGGACTGCGACAAGATTTTGCATTTGCCGGTGTATAACCGGTATAACGACAAGACCCAGGTGTTTTCCTTTTATCAAAACGACGATCTGTCCCGCCGGGGCCTGCACGTGCAGCTGGTTTCCCGCATTGCCCGCAACATCGGCCGTCTGCTGGGGCTGAACGTTGATTTGATAGAGGCCATGGCCCTGGGGCATGATTTAGGCCACACGCCCTTCGGCCACGCGGGCGAGCGGATTTTGGACGCGCTGTATCGCGACCGCACCGGCCGCCGCTTTTGCCACAACGTGCACAGCGTGCGGGTGCTGGACGGTATGTATCGCCGCAACCTGACTCTGCAAACGCTGGACGGGATTTTGTGCCACAACGGCGAATGGGAACAGCAGGAATACCGGCCGGTGGCCGCCATGGACTTTGCCGAACTGGAACGGCGCATGGAAGCCTGCTACACCGCGGGCGAAGCCGCTTTTGACCAACTGGTGCCCGCCACGCTGGAAGCCTGCGTGGTGCGAGTGAGCGACATGATCGCCTATTTGGGCAAAGATCGGCAGGACGCCATGACTGCGCATCTGCTGCCCGATCTTTCGGTGTTCAGCGACAGCGCCATCGGCACCCAAAACGCCCGCATGATCAACAATCTGATCGTAGACGTGGTGAACAACAGCTACGGCAAAGACTATTTGCAGTTGAGCGAAACTTCTTTTGCCGCCCTGCGCACCGCCAAGGCCGAAAACTACCGGCTGATTTATCACAACCCGGTCGCCGAGGCTTTGTATGACCAAACGGTGACCCCCATGTTTGCCGAACTGTATGAACGGCTGCTGGCCGACGTGCGGCAGGGCCGGCGGGCGTCCCCCGTGTTTGCCCACCACATTGAACCCTTGCGCCAAAGCGCCGCCTTTTATGATGAAACCGCCGACTACGGGCAGGAGGATCCCGACCGGATCGTGGTGGATTATCTGGCCGGCATGACCGACAGTTACTTTTTGGCTTTGCACGCCTATTTATTCCCCCACAGCCCTCATCGGGTAAACTTGCATTCCTATTTTGAAGATTTGGCGTAACACGCCATACCCTGTTTAATGATTCCGGGAGCATACCATGAACAACGAACCCAAAACCGTAAATATCAGCCCCGTGGTACGCCTGGCGGAATGGGCCCTGCGGCTGCTGCAAAACCAAGTGGTGATAGACCTGATCATGCTGGCTACCGGCGTGATGTTTTTGGTGGCGCCGGCCGGCAATATGAAGGGCACGGTGATCGCGGTGGCCGCCATTGTGGTGGCGGCGGCGCTGGTGAACATTATTGTGCACCTGTTTTCGCAAGACCGCACCAACCTGGACTGCTTGCTGGCCAGCGTGAACGGCGTGCTGTTGGCGCTGGCTTCCGCCTGCCTGATAGACCCGGCGGCGATTGAGCCCTTTGTGCGATATGTGGTGGCGATATTTACCATTGTGACCAATTTGATCACCATTCGATGGCTGCTGCGCCTGCCCAACAAAAAAACCGGCCGGTTTATTGTGGGCATGCTGGTGGCGGTGCCCATGATCGGTTTGGGCATTGCCATGATGGTGGCGGGTGAAGCGGTGATCATTTGGATGCAGCGATGCATTGGCGCCTTTATGATCGCCAACGCCTGCATCAGTTTGTGGTACGCCCTGATCGGCGACCGGTAGAAAACGAAAAAGAAAGAAGCAGCCCGCCTGTGCGTTGCACAGGCGGGCTTTCTCTATGGATTGGCCGGTGTTAAACGGGCAGGCGGTCTAATAACGTAAGCCCGTAGCGGGCGGCAAAGGCGACGCCTTCGGCATGCAAAGCCGTATCGCTCAACACCTGGGGTTTGTGGGCGTCGCACCCTATCACCGCGGTGTTGCCCACCTGGGCCGCCAGGCGGAAAAACCGGTCGCTGGGATAGTAGCGATGTTCCGAAAGCCCCAGCAAATTGATCTCCAGCGGCACGTTGTGTTCTTTGCAATAGCCGCACAACCGCAGCATGTGCCGGTCGTATTCCGCCGGATCGCCCACAAAATTCATGATATCCGGATGGGCCAAATACAGGTATTCCCCCGTTTGCAGGCCTTCTATTACCTGGTCAACATACTGCCGCAGCAAGGCGGGGTCTTCGGTGGGCCGGGGCGCCATGGGGGCGCCCTGCTCGTTAAACAGGCCATGCTGGCCCAAAATCAAATAGTCCAGCCCCATGGGCTTGACCGTGCGCAGCAGTTCTTCAAACAGCGCAGGGTAATATTCACACTCCAGCCCGATGAGGATGCGGATGCGGTCGGCATATTCTTCCCGCAGAGCCGCCAGCGTGGCAAAATAATCGGGAGCATCGGTCATTTCCATACGAAAACCAGAGCGGTAGGTACCGGGAAATGGCTGCGGAGAGTGGTCGGAAAAGCCCAGCACCTGTATGCCGCCGGCAATGGCGGCTTCTATGTATTCCCGTTCACTGCCCAGCGCGTGGTGGCAGCGGGTAGTGTGGGTGTGATAATTGGCAAACATGGTATCCTTCTTTCTTAACCCGGCAGCGTTGCCGATCAGGCATGTTGTTCGCCCGTGAGCAGGGCAAACAACGCGTTGAGCGCGTCGGTATTCACCTGTTCGGCCCGTCCCGCGTCTACCGCGGCGGACAGCGCCGGGTCCAGCGGCAGTTGGGCCACGGCGGGAATGCCGTATTGATCCGCCACCAAACGGGCTTTGCTTTCGCCAAACACCGCGTGGCGGGTGTGGCAGTTGGGGCATTCAAAATAGGCCATGTTTTCTACCAGACCCAGCACGGGCACGTTCATCAACTCGGCCATGCGCACGGCTTTGCCCACGATCATGCGCACCAGATCCTGGGGTGAGGTGACCACCACCACGCCGCTGACGGGCAACGATTGAAACACGGTGAGGGGTACGTCGCCGGTGCCGGGCGGGCAGTCTACAAACATATAGTCCACGTCGCCCCAGCGTACGTCGGTCCAAAACTGTTTTACGGTGCCGGCAATAACGGGGCCGCGCCAAACCACGGGATCGGTATCGTTTTCCAGCAGCATATTCAAGGACATGACTTTGATGCCCGAAGCGGTGACCACCGGATCCAGCCCCGTTTCATCGCCGGTTGCACGGGCGGTGATGCCAAAGCTTTTGGGAATGGAAGGGCCGGTGATGTCGGCGTCTAACACGGCGGTTTGATAGCCATTGCGGGCGGCCAACACCGCCAGCAGGGAGGTGACCATGGATTTGCCCACGCCCCCTTTGCCGCTTACCACGGCGATTACGTGTTTGATGTGACTGCCTTCATGCGGGGCGGCCAGAAAGCTTTGGGGCGCGGTGCGCTCGCTGCAGGCCTGCCCGCAGGTGGAACAATCGTGGGTACATTCGCTCATAACAGGGATTGCCTCTTTTCGTACGATTTCGTTAGCGATCTTTGAATTTGTTGCTGCGCACGGGATGGCGCAGTTTACGCAGAGCCTTGGCTTCGATTTGCCGGATACGTTCCCGGGTCACGTCAAACTGCAGGCCCACTTCTTCCAGCGTGTGGCAGCGGCCGTCCCGCAGGCCGAAACGCAGCCGCACCACTTCTTCCTCACGGGGGGTGAGGGTTTTGAGCACGGCGTCGATATCTTCGTTGGTGATCTTCTTCATGGCCGATTCGTCAGGCGCGGTGGCTTCTTCATCCCGAATAAAGTCTACCAGGCGGCTGTCTTCCTCCGGACCGATGGGGGTTTCCATTGAAACCGGTTCCTGTGCCACCCGCATGATCTCCCGCACCCGCTCCACGCTGAGGCCCATATAGTCGGCCAGCTGTTCTTCGCTGGGATCGTAGCCGTTTTCGTGCAGCAGTTGGCTGTGGGCTTTTTTCAGGCGGTTGATGGTTTCCACCATGTGCACGGGAATGCGGATGGTGCGGGCCTGGTCGGCAATGGCGCGGGTGATGGCCTGCCGGATCCACCAGGTGGCGTAGGTGGAAAACTTAAAGCCCTTGGTGTAATCGAATTTTTCCACCGCTTTGATCAGACCCACGTTACCTTCTTGGATCAGGTCTAAAAAGTGCATGCCCCGGCCCACATACCGTTTGGCAATGCTCACCACCAGGCGCAGATTGGCCTCGGTGAGCCGTTTTTTGGCTTTGGGATCGCCGTCGGCAATGCGAATGGCCAGGTCGACTTCTTCTTCGGCGGTGAGCAGCGGCACCCGGCCGATCTCTTTGAGATAGAGCTTGACCGGATCGTCCAGCGCAATGCCGTCTACGTTCAAATCGGTGGAAAAATCTTCCGCCGGGATCTCTTCCACCGCCAGGTCTTCGGCCGAAGGGTCCATATAGTCCAGATCCAGCAGAGGGACTTCGGCGTTTTCACCGTCTATCGACGGGTCAATTTCGTCAATACCGGCAACATAATCGTCTTCTTCGTCCTGCTCATCAGGTTCCATGGGGTCCTCGTCCGGCAGGGAATCATTCAGCATATCCTCATGGTTGAGTTCATCTGACAATTTCATATATTACACTCCTTTATTTTGGGCCAATTCCCGAATGGTTTGTATCGCTTGCTCGTCACTGTCGTTTTCGCGGTGACGGATGGCGTCTTTTAAGCGTTCCTCCTGCATAATGCGCAGGCACATTTGGCATTCTTCCAGGGTGTTGGAACGGTCGCGCCCCAGGGTTTGGATGCGCACCACCTCGCCCAGTTCATCGCCGGTAAACGCGTCGCCAAGCAAAGTAAGATCGAACGGCTGGCCCCGGTTGTGGCGCTGTTCCAGTTCGCTGAACACCTTGCGGTGAAAGGCGGTAACAAACGCGTCGGCCGAAAGGTCGGGCGCCAGTTTGGCGATAAAATCGGGGTTTTTCATCAGCACGGCAAGCAAGCCGGCTTCCGCATTGGCCGCCCGGCGGTGATACACACTTTCGGGATTGACCGGGTTTTGCCGCACCGGCGCGGTGACGGCCCGCAATTGCTGGCGGTTTTGCTGTTTTCGCACCCGCTCGCCCAACCGGCGGGCGGTATCCAGCACGGCCTGCTTGGCAACGCCGCATTCCTCCGCCACACGGCCGGCATACACGTCACGCTGCACGGCGGAAGGCAAGGTGCCGATGACCTCGGCGGCTTTTTCCAAATAAGCCACCCGCCCGGCGTCGGTAGAACGGTCAATGCCCTCCCCCGCCCGCAACAGGCGATATTCCACTTCATTGGCGGCGCCTTCTAACAGCGCACGAAAACGGGAAGGACCCTCCGCCCCGTTGTTTTTCATAAACTCATCCGGGTCTTTGCCGTTGGGAATGCGAATGACCCGGGCGGCCAACCCGGCCTGCCGCAGCATGGCCAGCGCCCGGTCGGTGGCCTTTTGCCCGGCGGCGTCCGCGTCCAGCGTGAGCACCACTTCTTTGGTGTAGCGAGAAAGCAGCATGGCCTGCTCCTGGGTGAAAGCGGTGCCCAGCGGCGCTACCGCGTTGGCAAACCCCGCTTGGTGCAGGGCGATCACATCCATATACCCTTCGCACAGCAACAGGCGCTGATCGCCGTGAGATTTGGCAAAATTGAGGGCGTACACGTTATGGCTTTTTTTGAAGACCGGCGTGTCCGCCGTGTTGATATACTTGGCGCCCTCTTCCCCCATGCGGCGGCCGCCAAAGCCGATCACGTTGCCGCGCACGTCTAAAATGGGAAACATGGCCCGGCCGCGAAAACGGTCGTAATAGGAATCGTTTTTGCCCTTGCTCACCACGCCGGCGGCGGCCATTTGTTCATAGGAAAAGTTTTTTTGCCGCAGGTGATCCCGCAGGCCGTTCCATCCTTCGGGCGAATAGCCCAGGCCGAAATGCACAATGGTTTCGTCGGTCAATCCCCGGCGGCGAAAATAGGCCAGGGCGGCTTTTCCCTGCTCGCTTTTAAGCACCGTGTGGTAATAGCGGGCGGTTTCCCGGTTAATGGCCAACACGGTCTGCTTGAGCTTGGCGGCGGTATCGTCGGCGCCGTCCACCGGCATTTGCATGCCGCAGCGGTCGGCCAGCAGGCGCACAGCGTCTATGTAATCCAAATTTTCGATGAGACGGATGAACCGGATCACGTCCCCGCCGGTGCCGCACCCGAAGCAGTAAAAGGAACCGTTTTCGGGATACAGGGTAAAGGACGGGGTTTTTTCGTTATGAAACGGGCACAGCCCTTTGGGGTTGCGGCCCCCTTTTGTGAGCGTAACGTAGGAGGAAACGACCGATTCAATATCGTTTCTGGCTTTCAGTTCAGCCAAAAACTCTTCACTTAAAGCCATAAACGCACCTCCTTTGGTATGCCGTACAGGCTATTTCCAGGAATAAGGAATAAACAGTTCGGTATAGGTATCCACCGCATAGCGGTCGGTCATGCCGGCGATGTAATCACAGGCGGCCCGGGCGGCGCCTTCCTGCTGACAAATGCGGCGGTATTCTTCGGGCAGGCTTTCGGTGTGCTCAACAAAATAAGCGTAAAGCTGTTTGACCATGGCCACCGCCTTGCCCTCCTGCCCTTTGGCGCGGGGATTGCGGTACACCCGGTCGAACATGAAGGTGTGCAGCCGGTCAAAGGCCTGTTCCACCACCGGATCCAGCGCAATATCATCGCCGCTGTTGGCCACCGCCGAACGCACCAGCGTGCCGATGCGGCGGGTGCGGGTATCGCCCAGCACGGCGGCCAGGTCGGCGGGGATATCGTCGGGCGACAGCACCCCCGCGCGAAACGCGTCGTCAATATCGTGATTGATATAGGCAATACGGTCGGCCAAACGCACCACACGGCCTTCCAGCGTAGCGGCCTGCCCGTCGGTATGGTTCACGATGCCGTCCAGCACTTCTCGGGTGAGATTCAGACCCCTGCCGTCCTTTTCCAGCACCTGCACCACCCGCACGCTTTGCCGGTTGTGGCGAAAACCGCCGGGCACACAAGCGTTCAGCGCCCGCTCCCCCGCGTGGCCAAAAGGCGTGTGCCCCAGGTCGTGGCCCAGGGCGATAGCCTCAGTCAGGTCTTCGTTAAGCATTAAACTGCGGGCAATGGTGCGGGCGATCTGTGAAACCTCCAGCGTATGCGTGAGGCGGGTGCGGTAATGGTCCCGCTCGGGCGACAAAAACACCTGGGTCTTATACTTGAGCCGCCGGAATGCGTTGCAATGCAAAATACGGTCCCGGTCACGCTGAAAACACGTGCGCAGGTCGTCCTCCGGCTCGGGTCGTTCCCGCCCTGCCGACTGCACGCTGCGCATGCCCCGCTGACAGATAAGCTGTGCTTCCGCCTGCTGAATACGTTCCCGAATGGTTTGCGACAAAACGTCACCTTCTTTGCCCTTCATTCTTTGTCCGTTAAGTTTATTCGCAAAAATAAGGCGCATTCCTGCAAAAAAAGCAAGGTTTTTGTCACATTTGGCTGACCCTTATAAAGGACGATAGGCCTGAAAAACGGACAAATCCGGCTCTTTTCGGCTTGCCGTCCTTATTTGAAGCGTCAGCCTTCTTTGGCACGGGGCCGAAACAGCACCCCCGCCAGCCAGCCAAACACCACGGCGGCGGCAATACCGGCGGCGGTGGCGGTCAAACCGCCTGTTAAGGCGCCGAACAGACCGGCTTCGGCCACGGCTTTTTGCACCCCGGTGGCCAGGGCGTAGCCAAAGCCCGTGAGAGGCACGGTGGCCCCCGCCCCTGCCAGGCGGACCAACGGCTCATACACGCCCAAGGCGGTAAGCGCCACCCCGCCGGTGACGTAACACACCAAAATGCGGGCGGGCGTCCATTGGGTCAGATCGATCAGCAACTGGCCGATCACACACAGGCCGCCGCCCACCGCAAAAGCCCACAAATAGGTCATGCGTTATTCCTCCTTTGCCGAACAAACGGCGTTTTTGGGGGTAGTATGGCCCGCCGGCGCCCCGTTATACCCTCACCGACCGGCTTTTGACAAACACCGCCGGTTTTTGACCCGCCGCCCCGACATTGTTTGCCCGCCGTTTTGCCTATAATGGGTTAAAAAAGGAGCGTGGCATACGGTGGAACAAGCAAACGCACTGAAAGAACGCATGCGGCAGAGCGGACAAGCCCTGCTGTGGCAAACAGCGGCGCTGGCGGCCGGCTTTTGCCTGGCCCGCAGCCGGGTGTTTGAACAATACACGCCCTTTGGGGTGGCGGCGGCCGCGGCCGCCCCGGCGGGCACGGCCTTTGCGGCGGCGGTGGGCGCCATGTTGGGCTATTTGGCCCCGGCCCAGGGGATGGACGGCATTCCCCGCTTGAGCGCCACAGCCCTGGCGGCGCTGGCAGTGTGGCTGCTGCACCGGTGGATACGGCCTCACCAAAAAGCGGCAGCCGCGGCAGTGTTTGCCGGCGGCTGTTTAGGCAGCGTATTTACCGTGCTGGCGCTGGCCGGTGAAGAAGCGGCGCCGGTGACCGCCATGATAGGTGAATGCTGTTTGGCGGCGGGGGCGGCTTACTTTTTTGCCGTGTGCGCCCAGGTGGTGCAAAACCGCAACCGCACCCTTTCGGCCCAGCAGGTGGCGTCGGTCTGCGTAACGGTCACCCTGCTGTTGGCGGGGCTAGCGGGTCTTACGATCTACGACGTTTCGCCTGCCCGGGCGGCGGCGGTGCTGGTGGTGCTGTATGCCGCCCGGTACGGCAGGGAAGCCTGCGGCGCCATGGCGGGCATTGCCGCCGGGTTTGCCATTTACTGTGCCGACCCGACCATGGCGGCCGCCGCCATCGGGTGCGCTTTGGGCGGACTGGTAGCCGGACTGTTCGCCCCTTTGGGCAAATTCGGGCCGGCGGTGGGATTTGTGCTGGCCAACGGGCTGATCGCGGTGCAAAACGCCCGTGGCGCGCCCTTGTTCTTTTTGTATGAAGTAGCGGCGGCCACGCTGGTGTTTTTGGTATTGCCTCAAAAAATCGACCGGCCCTTTGCCCGGCTGTTTTCGCCGCTGCAGGAACATCCCCGCACCGAAGGGCTACGAGACAGCATGGTGATGCGGCTGTGCTTTGCCAGCGAAGCCTTGCAGCAGGTTTCCCAAACGGTGGAACAGGTGGCGGACAAGCTCAAGCGCATTAGCGCTCCCAGTTTTGAAAAGGTGTTTGAACAAACCGAGCAGGCGGCCTGCCGCGCTTGCAGCATGCGGCTGTTTTGCTGGGAAACCGACCGGGGAAACACCTTGGCGGCCCTGCTGGCGGCCACCCGCCAACTGCGCAGCGGCGGCGCGGTGGGCGTGCACGATCTGCCACCCGCCTTTGCCGAGCGATGCACCCATCCCGATCGCCTGCTGGACACTCTGGCACAACGATTTGCCGCCTATTTGACCCAAGACGCCGCCGAACGCCGGCTGGCGGAAATACGCGGGGTGATGACCGAACAGTTTGAAGGCGTTGCCCACATGCTGGGCGGGCTGGCGGAAGAATTCCGTGTGTATGAGCGGTATGACGCCGAATCGGCCGCGGCGATATGGGAGGTACTGACCGAACAGGGGCTGACGCCGCTGGACGTGAGTTGCCGGGTGGACGGATTTGAACGGCTGACGGTGGAAATCCGTCTGAACGCCGAAGACCGGCCCCGGGTGAACCGGGCGCGGCTGATGCGGGCCATGAGCCAGCGGTGCGGCCGCACCTTCGCCCCGCCGGCGGTTTCGGACGCCGGCCGGTGGATATTGCTGGCCTTTGGCGAGCAAGCCGAACTGGCGGTGGATTACGGCATGGCGCAACTGCCCTTTCACGATAACAAACTGTGCGGCGACGCGGCCACCGGTTTTGCCGACGGGCGCGGCCGGTTTGTGATGATTTTGAGCGACGGCATGGGTAAGGGCGGCCGGGCGGCGGTGGACGGCGCCATGGCGGCCGGACTGATGGAACGGCTGATGAAAGCGGGCTTTGACGAAGACAGCGCCTTAAAGATCGTGAACGCCGCCATGCTGTATAAATCCACCGATGAATCGCTGGCCACGGTGGACGTGACCACCATTGATCTGTTCAGCGGAACGGCCGACTTTTGCAAGGCCGGCGCACCCCCTACCCTGCTGCGCAAAAACGGCCGGGCCGCACAGGTGGGCGAAGGCAATTTGCCGGCCGGCATTTTGCAGGGCGTGCAGTTTGACCACACCCAAACCACACTGGCACGGGGAGACGTGATCGTGATGGTATCTGACGGGGCGCTGGAAGAGGGCGCCGATTGGATCGGTGTGGAACTGGAAACCTGGCAGCGGGGTTCCGCCCAGGCGCTGGCGGAACATTTGGCCGATTACGCCCGGCGCCGCTGTCCCCCCGACCGGGCCGACGATATTACCGTGGCAGTGGCTATTCTGGAAAAAGGCTGGTAGCCCCCACAAAACACTTGCAGAACGCGCCGCCGTTCGCTATAATATTAGCAAACAAAAAAGGCAGGTGCCTCGTCATGATCTTAGCCATTGCCCGCAACCAGTTGGAAGCCAACCGGCTGACCCATTATTCCATTGCCGAGATCGCCGCCCACGTGGGCTTTGAAGACGTGAGTTATTTTTCCCGGGTGTTTCGCCAATACACCGGCTATTCCCCCACCCAATACGCCGAAACCTTTCGCATTGTTGATTTGGGATAAATCGTCACACATCTGGTTATGCAAAAACCGACTGAAAAGGGAAAAGCCTTTTCAGCCGGTTTATTTTTGTATAAAGCGGTTTTATTCCCCTTCGTCGGCCGGCGGGGGCGGCGGAGCGGTTTTGGGCTTGCTGCGCCGCAACAAAAACCACATACACACCAACACCTGCAGCACGGCGGCGAAAATATAAAACAGGGTAATGTTTTCCCGCGGGATGCTTAGCACCAGGCACACCACGCTGCTCCAAATAAGGGCGGAACTGCTGATGAACACCCAAAACCGCGGCCACCAAATGGCGGTGAACACAATGGCCACCACGGCATTGACCGGCACGGCGAACAAAAATGTGTACCAGGCGGGGAACGCCGGCGCCGCCAAACGCAGCACAATGTAAACAAAAGTGGCCACCAACCACACCAGGCCAAAGCTCATCATAGTGATGAGAAAATGGTTATACCGCAAAAACCGCCGGGGCTTTTGAGGAGATTCGGCCAGCAGATCGTTGACGGTAATGCCGTACAGATCGGCGATTTGAGTGAGTACAAAGGCGCTGGGAATGCCTTCGCCCCGCTCCCATTTGGAAACAGATTTATCGGAATAATTGAGTTTTTCGGCCAGTTCAAACTGGGTATCGCCCGCCGCTTCCCGGAAAAACATAAGGTTTTGAGCAATGCGTTGGCGCAGTTGGTCTTCACTTTCAAACATTCGCGTTGCTCCTTTCCCGAAAATAGTATATCACGATGCGGACTTTTGTTGTTGCGCCGCGCCGGCCTGACGGTCAAACCCGTTCCAGCCGAAGCGGACAACGGACACGATGGTGGACAGCATATTGCAGCATTCCGTAACAATGCCGCCCAGGGTGAACACGGTGATGTTGTAAGCCAGCATGCAAGGCGAAATAATAAACAACTGCCCAATGCGCAGCAAGCGACCGTCCTGCCGCCAACAAATCACGGTGCTGATAACAAACTGCAGCGGCAATAAAAAGTCGACCACCCGGAACATTTGCCCGGTGCCGAACAGCACGCCGCTGGTGGCCAGGGTGAGGCCAATGATGAGCCAGAAAGTGGCCGGGCGCACGCCCTTGCCATCCGGCAGAACCAAAAACACGCCGCGGGTGACGGCCAGCAGGTTAAGCGCCATGCCGACCCAGCCCCCCAGCAGGGCATAATTGACCGAAAAAACCAATGCGCTGGCCGTTTGCAGCGCAAAAATGACCCGGTTAGACCGGAACTGATAGGAGGCGATGAACAGGGCGCCCCCAATAATACCAAAGCTTTGCGCAAACCAATCCAAGATTCATCACCTACCTATAGATTATACAAAAGTCGCCTTCAGTTGTCAACCCAACAATTTGCCGAATTCGGTCGGCTTTTTTGTGAAAAACCTCAAATGCACCCGACGCATGCCGCCGGGCAAACACACTAAAAACAAGCCGAGATGCGCGGCGGTCGTCCGCCGTATATCTCGACTTGCGCTTTTGCGTGAGTGAAAAGTATTTTGATTATCAGGCTTTGGTTTCGCAATACACGCAGCGGTAGATCTTTTTCTCCCGGTCGGTGAGTTTGAACACCTGCTCCAGCTCCTGTTCGGTGGAGGTGATGCACCGGGGATTCTTGCACCGAATAACGCCGATCAACCGTTCCGGCATGGGGATAGAGCGTTTTTCCACCAGTTTACCGTCCCGAATGAGGTTGACGGTGGCGCCGGGGTCTACATAGCCGATCACGTCTAAGTTGAGGGGGATGGCGGCGTCGATCTTAATAATATCCTTTTTGCCCATTTTGCGGCTTACCACGTTTTTGATGATGGCCACGGACGCGTCCAGGCTGCCCAGATCCAGCAGTTCATACAATCGCATGCCCCGGCCGGCGGTGATATGGTCGATCACCACGCCGTTTTGAATGGAATCGATGTTCATAATGTGCCCGCCTCCTTAAGCAATTTGAGCATTAACGCCATGCGCATGAATTTGCCGTTTAGCACCTGCTTAAAGTAGCAGGCCCGGGGGTCGTCGTCGATGGCCACGCTGATTTCGTTCACCCTCGGCAGCGGATGCATGATGGTCAGGTCCGCCCGGGCGTTTTTGAGTTTTTGGGGCGTTAAAATGTAACTGTCCTTTAAGCGCAAATAATCTTCTTCATTAAAAAAGCGTTCTTTCTGCACACGGGTCATATACAAAATGTCAAGCCCGGGCAGGGCGCCTTCCAGGTCGGTGGTTTGCTCATAGGGAATGCCGCCGGCCTGCAGCACGTCCCGTTTGACGTAGCTGGGCACCTTTAATTCTTCGGGCGAAATAAGCACAAACCGCACGTCGCCGTAGCGCGACAGGGCGTTGATGAGCGAATGCACCGTGCGGCCGAATTTTAAATCGCCGCACAAGCCCACCGTTAAATCGCAAAAACGCCCTTTTTCCCGCCAAATGGTGAGCAGGTCGGCCAGAGTCTGGGTGGGGTGGCAATGTCCCCCGTCCCCCGCGTTGATGACCGGCACCGTGGCGTTTTGCGCCGCCACCAGCGCCGCCCCTTCTTTGGGATGGCGCATGGCGATAATGTCGGCATAACAGCTTACCACTTTGGCCGTATCGGCCACGCTTTCGCCCTTGGCGGACGAAGAGGAAGCCGCGCTGGCCATGGAGATCACGTGGCCGCCCAGTTCGTACATAGCCGCTTCAAAACTGAGCCGGGTGCGGGTGGAAGGTTCGAAAAACAGGGTGGCCAGTTTTTTACCGTCGCACACATGGGCGTAGTCGGCCGGATGCGCGATCACGTCTTGCGCCGTGGCCAGCAGCTGGTCTATTTCCGCTACCGAAAGGTCCAGAATATCGATCACACTTCTCATACGTTGCCTCCGATCCAGCCCTCGTCTGACGGATCATCCCGAAACGCCAGCAGACGCTTCACGTCGTCGGGTTGAATATATCCTTCCTGCGCCGCCACCCGGGCCACGCAGTCAAATTGGGTGAGCGATACGTTTTTCACGTTGGCCGCCGCCAGCCGGTCCAGCCCCTTTTGCATGCCGTAGGTGAAAATAGAGGCCACGCCCAACACCCGGGCGCCCGCCTGCCGCAGCACTTCCACCACTTCTATCACACTGCCGCCGGTGGAGATCAGGTCTTCTACCACCACCACGTTTTGGCCGGGCTCCAGCTTGCCTTCAATTTGGTTTTGCCGGCCGTGGTCCTTGGCGCCGGAGCGCACGTAGCCCATGGGCAAGCCCAGCAAATGGGCGGTGATGGCCGCGTGGGCGATGCCGGCTGTGGCGGTGCCCATGAGCACCTGGGCTTCGGGGTAATGGGTGCGGATGATTTGAGCCACGCCCTCTTCTACATGGGCGCGCACGGCAGGCGCGGTGAGGGTGAGCCGGTTATCGCAATACACCGGGCTTTTGATGCCGCTGGCCCACACAAAGGGCTGATCGGGCCGAAAGAACACGGCCCCGATCGATAATAAATCTTTGGCAATTTGCCGATCCAGTTCCATAACGGTTTCTCCTATCCGATAAATTCTTCACAACAGCGTGCATAAGCCGCCACCGGGTCGGGCGCCGCCGTGATGGGCCGCCCCACCACAATGTAGTCGGACCCCAAAGTCTTGGCGTCGGCCGGGGTGGTGACCCGTTTTTGGTCGCCCATTTCTCCACCCGCAAACCGCACGCCGGGCGTTACGGTCAAAAAGCCGCTGCCGCAGGCGGCGTGCACGGCGCCGGCTTCCAGGGGCGAACACACCACGCCGTCCAGTCCCGCCGCTTTGGCGGTTTGGGCGTAATGTTCCACCACCCGGGCCAGCGGCTCACGGATCAGCAGGTCCCGTTCCATCACCTGCTGGTCGGTAGAGGTGAGTTGCGTAACGGCAATCAGCAAGGGGCGGCTGCCGTCCGGCCGGGTGAGGCCTTCCACCGCCGCCTGCATCATGGGCAGGCCGCCGCCGGCGTGCAGGTTGCAAATATCCACGTCCAGCCGGGAAAGCACCGCCATGGCTTTTTTAACGGTGTTGGGAATATCGTGCAGTTTCAAATCTAAAAAAACGCGGTGGCCCCGGGCCTTAACGGCCTGCACAATGGCGGGGCCTTCGGCATAAAACAGTTCCATGCCGATCTTAACAAAGGGCTTGCGGCCGGAAAACCGGTTTAAAAACGCCAGCGTTTGGTCGGCGTTGGCAAAATCGCAAGCCACGATCACGTCTTTACCCATGGTTTGCACCTCCTGAAAGTTGCTGCAGCGAAGTGATTTGATAACGTTCCATCACCCGGGGCAGGTCGTCCACAATGGTTTTGCAGGCAAAGGGATCCACCAGATTGGCGGCCCCCACCTGCACGGCTACGGCGCCGGCCAGCATCATTTCCAGCACGTCTTCGGCCGAAGAAACGCCGCCCATGCCCACCACGGGAATGGACACGGCCTGCGCCACCTGATACACCATGCGCACCGCCACCGGAAAAACCGCCGGGCCGGACAGACCGCCGGTGCCGTTGGCCAGCACCGGGCGTTTGGTTTTTAAGTCAAACCGCATGCCCAGCAGGGTGTTGATCAAACTCACGCCGTCCGCCCCCGCCTGCTCGCAGGCTTTGGCAATGGCCACAATATCGGTAACGTTGGGCGAAAGCTTTACGATGACCGGTTTGGTGGTAACGGCCTTGACTGCCTTGACCACTTCAGCCGCGGCGTGGGGATCGGTGCCGAAACTCATGCCGCCGCCATGCACGTTGGGGCAGCTGATATTCACTTCCAGCCAGCCCACCTGGGGCTGGGCGTTGAGCAAGCGGCAGGTTTGGGCGTATTCTTCCACCGAAAAGCCGCTTACGTTGGCTATGATGGGCTTGTGAAAGCAAGCCTTCAGCTTGGGCAGTTCTTCGGCGATCACCGCTTCCACCCCGGGATTTTGCAGGCCTACGGCGTTGAGCATGCCGGCGGGACATTCCGCAATGCGGGGGGTGGGATTGCCGAAGCGGGGCTGCAGGGTGGTGCCTTTGCAGGAAAAGGTGCCCAGGCAGTTGATATCGTAACAGGCGGCAAATTCATGCCCGTAGCCGAAGGTGCCGGAGGCGGGGATGACGGGATTGTCCAGCGTGATACCGCACAGGTTTACGCGGGTATCTACCATAGTATCTCCTCCTTTAACAGCACGGGGCCGTCTTTGCAAATGCGTTTGGGGCCGGCCAGCGTTTGGCAGCTGCAGCCCATGCAGGCGCCGAAGCCACAGCCCATGCGCTCTTCAAAACTGAACTGGCCGCCGGTGGTAATAGCCTTGTGCACCGCCCGCAGCATGGGTTCCGGGCCGCAGGTGTACACATAGGTGTAATCCGCCGGCAGGGCGTCGGTAACAAAGCCCTTTACGCCGTAGCTGCCGTCGGCCGTTGTTACGGTAACGGCACAGCCCAGGGCGGCAAAGTTTTGTTCGTAAAACACCTCTTGCCGGGTGTTGAACCCCAGCACCACCTGCACCCGGCGACCGGCCGCCCGCAAACGGCGGGCCAGCCAATATAAGGGCGGCACCCCTACCCCGCCGCCGATGAGCAGCGGCGCTTCGCCCGCCGGCGCAAGGTCATAGCCGTTGCCAAGGCCGGTGAGGGTTTGCAGGCGGGCGCCGGCCGGCAGGGCCGCCATTTGCCCGGTGCCCTTGCCCACCACTTTATATACCAGGGTAAGGCGGTCGCCGTTTATATCGCACACCGAAATGGGCCGGCGCAAATACAGCCCGTTAAGCTTAAGATTTACGAACTGGCCCGGTGCGGCGATGGCGCTCACGTCCCCTTGCAGCTCCATTTGGTACACATACGGCGTAAGGGGACGGTTTTCGGTTACGGTCAATACTACGTCTTTCATCATGCGTCAATGGTAGAAATGGTCAGGGTGGTTTCTTCCAGCACGTCCAGCAGTACCCGCACCGTATCCAGCGAAGTGAAAATGGTCACGTTGTTTTCGGTGGCCAGGTTGCGGATCTTCTGGCCGTCGTTCATGCCGGAGGAGGAGCCCGGGTCCCGGGTGTTGATCACATAGGCCAAATGGCCCTGGCGAATGGCGTTGGGGATCTCGTCGCTCTGCTCGCTGATTTTGTGCAGCACGTGGGTGCGAATGCCGTTTTCTTTTAAGAAAGCGGCGGTGCCTTCGGTGGCTTGAATGTTGAAGCCCAGGTTATAAAACCGGCGGATGAGAGGCAGGGCTTCGGCTTTGTCGGCGTCGGCCACGGTGACAAACACAGTGCCGTAATTCTGCAAATGCATGCCCGCCGCCTGCAGGGCTTTATACAAGGCGCGGTTGAGTTTATCGTCATACCCGATGGCTTCGCCGGTGGATTTCATTTCGGGCGACAAGTAAGCGTCCAGCCCCTTGATCTTATTGAAGGAGAACACCGGGGCTTTTATGTAATGCCGCTGTTTTTCGGCGGGATACAGATCGAAAATGCCCTGCTCTTTTAAGCTTTTGCCCAAAATCACGTCGGTGGCAATGTCGGCCAGCGAATAGCCGGTGGCTTTGGAAAGGAAGGGCACCGTGCGGGAAGAACGGGGGTTGACTTCGATGATATACACCCGCTCGTCCCGATCGACGATAAACTGGATGTTATACAGCCCCACGATGCCGATGCCCAGGCCCAGTTTTTTGGCGTATTGCAAAATGGTGCCTTTTACCCGGTTCGACACGCTGAAGGTGGGATACACGCTGATGGAGTCGCCCGAGTGGATGCCGGTGCGTTCCACCAGTTCCATAATGCCGGGCACAAACACGTCCCGCCCGTCGCAGATGGCGTCTACTTCCAGTTCCTTGCCCTGAATGTATTTATCCACCAGCACGGGTTTGTCCGCGTCGATCGCCACGGCGGTTTTTAAGTAATGGCGCAGTTGTTCTTCGTTGGCCACGATCTGCATGGCCCGGCCCCCCAGCACAAAGGAAGGACGCACCAGCACGGGGTAGCCGATTTCCGCCGCCGCGGCCACGCCGTCTTCAATTTTGGTCACGGCCCGGCCGGCCGGTTGGGGAATGTTGAGTTCCTGCAGGATCTTTTCAAAACTATCCCGGTTTTCGGCCCGCTCAATGGCGGCGCAGTCGGTGCCGATAATGGTAACGCCCCGCTCCATCAACGGTTGGGCCAGGTTGATGGCCGTTTGGCCGCCCAGGGAGGCGATGACCCCTTCGGGCTGTTCAAAATCCACAATAGCCATCACGTCTTCCGGCGTGAGGGGTTCAAAATACAGCTTGTCCGCCGTGGTGTAGTCGGTCGACACGGTTTCCGGGTTGTTGTTGATGATGATGGCCTCGTATCCCGCCCGGCGGATGGTCTGCACGGCGTGCACGGTGCTGTAGTCAAACTCCACGCCCTGGCCGATGCGGATGGGGCCGGCCCCGAGCACGACGATCTTCTTTCTGTCCGTCAGGATCGAGTCATTCTGCCCGCTATAGCTCGAATACAGGTAGGCGATGTACTTGCCCGTGTGCAGGGTATCCACCATGCGGAAGACCGGCACGATGCCGTTTGCCTTGCGCAGGGCGTAGACTTCGGTATCCTTTACCCCCCAGAGACGGCCGATCTCTTCGTCGCCAAAGCCCATCACCTTGGCCTGACGGAGGACGGAAACGTCCCCGGGGGCTTCGCGCAGGCGCTTTTCC
>CADBNN010000012.1 GCA_902796075.1 Oscillospiraceae bacterium
CTATTTTGCCAGCATAGTGGCCCAGGTCAGTTCCATCATCGCGCTGCTGCCGGTGCTGGCAAGGGGATTCGAATCGGTGCGGTCGGTGGGCGATATTATGTGGGCCATGGACGTGGAAGACGACCGGGACAAGCAAAAAATCACCGCGTTAAAAGGCGAATATGTGTTTGAAAACGTGCGGTTTGAATACCAGGACGATCCCCACCGGGTGCTGAACGGCCTGAATTTGACCGTGAAAGCGGGCGAAACGGTGGCGCTGGTGGGCGAATCGGGATCGGGCAAATCCACGGTGCTGAATATGGTGATCGGGTTTTATCACCCCACCGCCGGCCGGGTGCTGGTGGACGGGCACGATATGAACGATATCGACCTGCACACCTACCGTTCCCACATTGCCACGGTGCCCCAAACGTCGGTGCTGTTTGCCGGCACCATTCGGGAAAACATTACCTACGGCATGGACCACGTGACCGAAGAACAGCTGCAGCAGGCCATTCAGGTGGCCAATTTGCAAGAGGTGATAGACAAACTGCCCTACGGCCTTAACACCATGGTGGGCGAACACGGCGATAAGCTTTCGGGCGGGCAAAAACAGCGCATCGCCATTGCCCGGGCGGTGATACGGGACGCCAGCGTGATCTTGTTTGACGAAGCCACTTCGGCGCTGGATACGGTTTCGGAAAAACTCATTCAGGATTCCATAGAAAAACTGGCCCGCAACCGCACCACCTTTATTGTGGCCCACCGGCTTTCCACCATCCGCAACGCCGATAAGATCGCCGTGATACGGGACGGGGTGTGTGTGGAATACGGCACCTGGGAAGAACTGATGGCCCGCAAAGGGGAGTTTTACCGCTTTAAGACTTTGCAATCGTAACCGTTACGGCAGCAAAAAGCCGGCTGAAACCATGTTTCAGCCGGCTTTTCTATTTTGGCGTACAATCAGCCTTCAATTTGAATGGTGTTGCGCTCGGGCAGCTTAGGCTGCTCTTTTTTGGGCAAGGTCAAATGCAGCACGCCGTTTTCAAACTTGGCTTTCACGTCTTGGGCGGTCAACCCGTCGCCCACGTAAAAGCTGCGCTGCATGGCGCCGGCGTACCGCTCCTGGCGGATCACACGGCCCTTTTTGTCGTTGTGTTCCTGGTCCAGCCCCTTGGCGGCCCGCACGGTCAAATAGCCGTTTTGCAGGTCAAGGCTGATCTCGTCTTTGTGAAAACCGGGCAGGTCGATGGCCAGCTCATAGTGGTCGTCGTGCTCGCGCACATCGGTTTTCATTTCACGGGCCGCGTGGCGGCCGTAAAGCTTGCGTTCGGTTTCATGCCAGTCGGGAAACGTGGGGAAACCAAACCAATCATCAAACAAATTCTCTCCAAAAATACTCGGTAACATACGTCATACCTCCTTTTGATATGCAACACATTTTGTCACCTGAGCATCGGGAGCCGGGGCCTGTTTCCAGATCCCTCTTCCTTTGTTCGATTATATTATACCACCATTTTTAGCACTGTCAAGCCCCGAGTGCTAATTTTTTTAAAAAATTTTTCAAAAAATACCGCAAGGCCACCGGGGGAACCGGTTCAGCCTTGCGGTAACATGAAAAACGGCGGTTACGCCTTTTCTTTATAATAGGCGATGCGCTGGGCCAGGGTGGGCATGGCGGCCACCGTTTGGGGCGCAAACAGGGCGCGGGTCACGTCGATGGACGCTTCCTTTTCGTGGCCGATCAGGGCAAAGGTGGCGTCCCGCAAATGGGCGAAGGCCGGGTCACGCTGGGCTTCGCACACAAACTGCTGGCGGGGGGAATTGATGTCTTCTCCGCTGATCTGGAACAGCCCGTGGGCTTCGCACAAGGCCCGCACCCGGTCTAACTGGGCCCGGGTGTTGCGGGAGGGCATGTAGGTAACGGCGTTATAGCCCAAATCGTCCAGCACGTCAAACAGCTCGTCCAAAAAGTCGTCTTCAAACTTTTGGGCTTTTTTGTCGCCGGTCACCGAATCGCCCACGTCGCCCAAATAGGCGTAGGCCGAAATGGCGCCGATCTCCCGCCCGAAGGCCAGCACCTCCGCCACCGGCGGGCATTCCTCGTCGGCGTCGATGTAGATCTTGCCGATCAAGTCGCTTTTGAGCGCCCCCAGCAGGTCGTAATCGTAATAGGGATTTTGCCCGTCGCACAAAAAGCCCCGCACCTTGGGCGAAAAGTGCATGCCGGTTTGCTGTTCCAAAAAGGCGACGGTTTGTTCGCCCCGGCCGTACCGGGCAATGATCTTGCCCGCCAGGGCAAACAAAAGGTGCCGTTCGGTAATGCTGCCGCCCTCTTGCCACATGGAAAGGGGTTTTACGTCCTGTTCAAACGAAAGGGCGATGCCGTAGGGGGCGAACAGTTGGTTGATGCGTTCCACCATGCGGGCGTTGCGGACGTTGCGCTTGGCCGAATAGGGGGCAAAATAAGCTGCCACCCGGTCGATGTTCTGGTGAGGGATGCCGTGCAGAGCCATATAGGCCACGTTGGCCTGGTCGGGATTGTTCAGCTTGCGCCCGGCCATGGCGGTGCCGGCCATAGAAGCCCGGCATTCCACCCCAATGGTGGTTTTTATGCCGATAATGGCGCCCGCTTCCATAAATTCCCGCGCGCCGGAAATGGAATCGTGGTCCATAATGCCGGCGGTTTGCAGGCCGGCGTTATAGGCCATCCACACCGCCTTGGTGGGGGAATAGGGTGAAAAAGAATAAATGGTGTGGATGTGATTGTTCACGTCGGTGCCGGTTTGGGGCCGGGGCACTTCTCCCCGGGCAATGCCGTCGGCCAGGGCCTGCAAAGCCGCCAGCCGGTCTTCTTTGCGGGGGGCGTTGAGTTGTTGGATCCAGCCTTCTTGGGTCATAGTGCGGCTCCTTTCTTATTTGAGCATGATCTGCCCGCCGGTGACCGGCAGGGCTTGCCCGGTTTCATACTGCTGTTCCATCAAATAAAAGATGGCGGTGGCCACGTCGGCCGGCAAACAGCCGCGGTTCATGGGCACCTTGGCCATGTAATAGGCCCGCACGTCTTCAATGGATTTGGCGCCGGGCACCTTGCCGGCGTTAAAATATTGCACAAACAGACCCTTTACCGGGTCGGACCACAGAGGGCCGTCCAAATAATTGCCGGGGCAAATGGCGTTCACTTTAATGCCATAGGGGCACAGCTCCAGCGCAAAGCTTTGCACCAGGCCGATGCCGCCGAACTTGCTGCCCGCGTAGGCAAAGTTGCGGTTGCTGCCTGCCAGGCCGGACTTGGAATTGACCTGAATAATATCAAACAAGGCGTCGGGCGCAAAGCGGCGTTGGATCTTCATAATGCGGGAAGCATATTTGGCGCACAGGAAAAAGGCATGATAGTTGATCTTGGTCACCAGATCGAACCGGCGCAGATCCATTTCTTCCAGCCCGCCGGCAATGGCGATGCCCGCGTTGCTCACCAGCACGTCCAGCCCGCCGTAGGCCAGCACAGTGTCATACACCATGGCTTTCACGTCTTCTTCGCTGCTCACGTCCACCCTCACGGCCATGGTGGCACCCTTGCCGAATTGCTCGTTCAGTTCGGCGCTGCGGGTGCGGGCCAGTTCGTCGTTCAGGTCGGCCACGGTCACATAGGCGCCCTGGGCCAGCATTTCCCGGGCAATGCCCAAACCAAAGCCCTGGGCGCTGCCGGTTACAATGGCGATTTTTTCGGCAATGCGCTTGGTGCTGCCGCCCGCCATGCTCACTTTAGACCGGTAAGATTCCACTTCCCAGTTGCAAATAAAGTCGATCATGGCCTTGGTCATAAACAAACTGCCGCCGAAATTTTGGGCGTATTCGGCAATTTTCACCGCGTCGCCAAACACGTCGGCGCACACGTCGGCATTCTTTTTGTTGGTGCCGAAGCAAAAGGCGCCCAGCCCCTGCACCACCACCACCCGCGGCGCAAAGCCGTGGGCTTGCTCATAAGCGGCGGTCTCGGCGGCCAGCAGGTCATATTGCTTGTCCAGGTCTTCCACCGCTTTCACAAACAGGGGGTAGGGTTTGCAATACACAATGTGGTCGGGCGAAAAAGCGGAAGAAACCGGTTTAAAAGCGGCTTTGCTTTGGGCCAGCGCCGCCAGCGACCGGTTGAGGAAGAACTTGACGCATCCGGCGCCGCCCTTGGCCAGCAGCATGCGCACGGCCGGGGCGATCAGCGCCGCCCGTTCTTTGTCAAAGGGCGCAGGCTTCAGGTCCGGCTCGTGCTGCACCCGGCTGCGGATCTTTTCCACCACGGTGCGGGTCAGGTCGTGCACGTCTTTCACCGTGTTGCCGCCGATAAAAACGCCGTGGTTTTGCAGCAGGATCAGGTTGGCGTCATACCCCTTGCGGGCGCGGAATTTTTCCATTTCCCGTTTCAATTTGGCGGCCAGCACATAGCCCGGTTCAATAATGCCGATCCAAATATAATCGTCCCCAAACAGGGCGTCGGCCGTCTGCTTGCCTTGCTTGCCGCAGGTAATGCCGTTTATCATGGCCGGATGGGTGTGCACAATGTAGGTGTAGTTCATCAAATTGTGCAGCAGGGTTTCCACACTGGGGCGCTTATGCAGTTCGCTCGGCTCCCGGGCGGCCATCATATCGGCCAGCACGGCGGCTTCCCGCTGGGCGGAAGTGCCGGTGTATTCTTTTTCCATCATGGCCGACAGTTTGGCCCGGTTCATTTTCACAAAACCGTCTTGGGTAATGGTGGCCAGGGTGGTGCCGGAGCCCTTCACATATAAATATTTTTTATCTTTATAAGAGGTGTTGCCGCCGCCCGCCAGCACAAAAGCCGGGTCGGAGCCGTAATGATTCGATAGCTTTACCAGTTCGCGCATGCCCATAGTTCAGGTCCTCCTATGCTGTTTTGCTTTGTCAATATTGTACCGCATCCGCGGTGGTTTGTCAATAAAACAGGGCCCCGCGCAGGGCCCCAAAAAAGGGGCTGTTGCGGGTACAACAGCCCCTGTCAGGCGGCAGGTCAGCGCTGTAACAGCACGTCCCGTTCATATTGTTCCACCATCGGCAGCCAGGCGCCGTCGGCGGGTGCGTTCTGGCGGCGGCAGAATTCGTCCCACACGTCGCCGAAAGGCAGCGATTTCAGTTCTTCCTGCCGTACCAGCAGTTGGGTAAAGCGGCCTTCGTCCTGCAGGGCTTTCAGTTCCTTGTGGGGCATAAGCAGGGCGTTGAGCAGCGCCTTTTGCATGTTGCGGGTGCCCAGCACCCAGGCGGCGATGCGGTTGATGGAAGCGTCAAAGTAGTCCAGCCCGATGAGCACTTTGTCCAGCGCATTGTTGCGCACGATCTCCACGGCGATCTCTTTGATCTCGTCTTCCAGCCGCACCACATGGTCGGAATCCCACCGCACTCCGCGGGTGACGTGCAGGGGGATCTTGTCAAAGAAGGCCAGCAGGGCAGGGATCTTGTCGCTCACCACTTCGGTGGGGTGATAATGGCCGTTGTCCAGCAAATTGTAAATGCCGGGATGAGAAGCGGCGTAGCTCATATAAAATTCGTTGCTGCCCACGGTGTAGGCTTCCACGCCGATGCCGAACACTTTGCTTTCCACACAGTCGATCACGCCGTCCAGCTTTTCGGCAAAGATCTGATCCAAACTGTCTTTCAGCCGCAGGCGGGGGCCCAGCCGGTCGGCGGGCACGTCTTTATAGCCGTCGGGGATCCACACGTTGTTGAGCACCGGTTCGCCCAGGGCCTGGGCAATGCGGGCAGCCACCCGGCGGGAGGTGATGCCGTGGTTGATCCAGTAGCGGCGCACCGTTTCGTCGGGGCTGGAAAGGGTCAGGCCGTCTTTCACCATGGGATGGCTGAAGAAAGTGGGGTTAAAGTCGATGCCCAAGCCGTTCTTTTTGGCAAATTCCACCCAGGGGATATACCATTCATAAGCCAGTTTGTCCCGGCCGCCGGCTTCGCCCGCCGGCAAAATGGCGTAACTGGCGTGCAGATTGATGCGTTTTTTGCCGGGGATGAGGGAAATGGCCTTTTCAAAGTCGGCCATCAATTCAGCCGGCGTGGTGGCTTTGCCGGGATAGTTGCCGGTGGTTTGAATGCCGCCGCTGAGCGATTCGGCCGCTTTGTCAAACCCGATTACGTCGTCGCCCTGCCAGCAATGGATGCTGATGGCTTTGCCCGCCAGGGCGTTCAGCGCGGCTTCGGTGTCCACACCCAGGGCCGCATACAACGTTTTTGCGCTTTCGTAACGTTCGTTCATTCTTAGTCCCTACCCTTCGTATGTTTTTAATTCAAAACTGTTCGCCACGGCGCGGCGGGCCGCTGCAAGGTCGGCAAAATCGCCGCCGGCGATCATTTGTACCATTAAATTGCCCAGGGCCGTGCCCTCGGTGGGGCCGGCTATCACCGGCAGGCCGGTTTTTTGCGCGGTGAGCCGGTTGAGCGTATCGTCCTTACTGCCGCCCCCCACAATGTGAATGGCGGTAAAGTCCCGCCCGGTCAGGGCGGCCAGTTCTTTTACCGCGCGGGCGTAGCATTCGGCCAGACTTTGATACACGCATTGCATCAGTTCTCCCACTGTTTGAGGGGCCGGCTGACCGGTGCGTGTGCAGGCGTCCTTCACGGCGTCTATCATGCTGGCGGGGGCCAAAAAGGCGTTGTCGTTCACGTCCACCCGCGAAGCAAAATCACGGGCTTCCTGGGCCATGGCTTCCAGTTGGGCAAAGGAATATTGCTTGCCCAGTTCCCGCCGGATCGACTGGATCATCCACAAACCCATAATATTTTTCAAGTAGCGGTAGCGGTAGTTGTAGCCGCCCTCGTTGGTAAAGTTGCAGGCGGCGCTTTGGGGGGTCGTTACCGGCTGCTGCAGTTCCACCCCCAGCAGGCTCCAGGTGCCGCTGCTGATGGTAACGGCCCGGTCGTCCCGGGCGGGCACGGCCAAAAAGGCGCTGCCGGTATCGTGGGTGGCGGGCAGCACCACCGTGCAGTCAAACCCCACCTGCTCCCGAATGGCGGGCAACAGGGCGCCCACGGGCGTGCCGGGCATGGCCAGCGGGCCAAACAGCACCCGGGGCAGCCCCAGCGCGTCCAGCAGTTCCCCGTCCCACGTTTTGGTGCGGGCGTTCACCAGCGCGGTGCTGGTGGCGTTGGTGTATTCATTCACGGCTTTGCCGGTGAGCAAATAATTAAAGTATTCGGGGATCATCAAAAACCGTTTGGCTTTTTGCAGATCGGCCTTGTTCACCGCCGCTAATTGATAAATGGTATTGAAGGGCTGTTTTTGAATGCCGGTGCGTTCATACAGCGCTTCAAAGCTGATCGTTTGTTCCACCTGCCGGTCCATGCCTTCGGTGCGGGCGTCCCGATAGCCCACCGCGTCGCCGATGAGCCGGTTTTGTTCGTCCAGCAGCACAAAATCCACCGCCCAGGTATCGATGCCCATGGTGGCGGGCACCATGCCGGCGGCTTTGCAGGCTTTCATGCCTTCGACAATGCTGGCAAACAAGTGGTCGGTATCCCAGCACATGTGGCCATTCTTTTCGTGCAGACCGTTTTCGAACCGGTACATTTCCTGCAAGTGAATGGCGCCGTTTTCCACCCAGCCTATCATGTGGCGGCCGCTGGAAGCGCCGATGTCAACTGCCAAGTAGTATTGCATGCACTCACCTCATATCCCTTTTTTTCTATTATGCCATAAAATTGTTAATTTTGCAACAAAAAAACAGACGGATTGAATAAAACTCCATCCGTCTGTCATGGGAAGGCCCGGTTCGGCGGGGTTGTCAACCTGCTTTGTCCGGCCGCACGGCCAGGGGCGGCACCACCGGCACGGGATCGGGCCGGGCGGTTTGTTCGGCAGGCTTTTCCTCCGGTTCATCCCGCAGCATCATTTGCACAAATAAATATCCCAACAGCACACCTAACATGGCGCTCATCCTTTCTTTTTTTGTTTTTCTGTTTTCATTATACACCACAAGGTGTCCCATTCATGGGACTTTACATCCGGCTTTTTCCGTGGTATACTAAAAAAAGAATATGAAAAAGGCGGGAATGCTATGCTTGATACGGCGCAAATCACCCAACAGGCCCGGGCGGTCACCCTGGCGCTGCTGGAAGCGGCCGACCTGAAGGCCGGCGATATGGTGGTGGTGGGCTGCTCCTCCAGCGAAGTAGCCGGGGGCGTGATCGGCCACGATTCCAATTATGAAGCGGCGCAGGCCGTGCTGGCGGGCATTGCGCCCGTGCTGGCGGAACGGGGCGTGTTTTTGGCCGCCCAGTGCTGTGAACATCTCAACCGGGCGCTGATCGTGGAAGCCGCCGCCGCCCGGCGGGAAGATCTGGTTTCGGTGGTGCCCTATCCCAAGGCGGGCGGTTCCTTCGCCACGGCGGCGTGGGCGTATTTTGACCATCCCGTGGCGGTGGAACGGGTGGCGGCCGACGCCGGCATCGATATCGGCGATACCCTCATCGGCATGCATTTGCGGCCGGTGGCGGTGCCGGTGCGGGTAACGCCCGATCATATCGGGCAGGCCCGTGTGGTGTGCGCCCGCACCCGGCCCAAGCTCATCGGCGGCGCCCGGGCAAAATACGAATAAAAAACAACAAACCTCCCCGCCGGAATGAAAGCGGGGAGGTTTGCCGACGAATGCTTCTGTGCGAAATCACATCCGCCGAAAGTGTGGCAGAATCATTTTTGAAAACGTGGGGCAAAACGAGACGCATGGCGAAAGGTCATTTCGCCGGTTTTGCCAAGCGCGGCCGCATGATTGTGCCGTGTGCACAACCGGTTGCTTCGAGTGTGCAGGGCGTGCCGCTGCCGATACTGCTCATGGCTCAAGTATATCATACATAATGTGGCTTGTCAACGGCTGTTTGGCAAAAAATACAAAATATTGTGGCACCCAAAGGGTGCTTTTTCTATATTTTCCATGATCTTTCTGCCAAAAAGGGTTGACAAATCGCGAAAAATGTCGCATAATAGTTACAACTTTGTAACCATTTTTCGGGAGGGATCGGATTGAAGCGGTTGGTAAGCCTGTTGCTGGTGCTGGCCCTGTGCTGGGGCGCGGCTTGTTTGGCCGCGGCCGACGCCACCCCGGAATACCGCACCTGGCTCCAGTCTGACAGTCGCTGGGGGTCCATCTCCTTCGGCAACGCGGGCGACACCATGGCCAAATCGGGCTGCGCCATCACGTCGGTGGCCAAACTCATGGTCCATTCGGGCGCCGTTTCCACCGACCCCTCCGTGTTCAACCCCGGCATTCTGTGTAACTTTTTAAAGAACAACGGGGGCATCACCTCCCAGGGCTGGCTGCTGTGGGCGGCGGTGGACAAATACACCAAATCCTTCCGTTATGCGGGCGAAGCGGAACTCACCGGCACCCCCGCGCAAAAAACGGCGGTCATCCAGGCGTATATCAACGACGGCTGCGTGGTGGTGGCCATGGTGAAAAACGGCGGCCACTATGTGGCGGTGGATAAAGTGGAAAACGACACGGTGTATATTATGGATCCGGCCCGCACCGGCTACACCCGGCTGTTTGAATACCCGGCCGACGGCGTGGCCAAAGTGCGGCTGTATCGGGGCCCCACCAACGGCACAGCCGCCGCCCAGGTGGATTACACCGTAGACCCGCTGGGCGCGGTGACCTACACCATCACGTCAGACGACGGGGTAAACCTGCGTTCCGGCCCGGCCACGTCCTACGATAAACTCACCGTGCTGCCCTACGGCGCCAAGGTGAAGGTGACCAAAACCCAAAACGGCTGGGGCTATACCACCTATAACAAAGTGAGCGGCTGGTTCACCCTGCAATACGCCAAGGCGGCGGCCGCTACCCTGCGGGGACTGGAACTGAAAGGCCCCGCCAAAACCGCCTACACCGTGGGTGAGGCAATGGATTTGACCGGCCTTACGGTAACGGCGCTGTATTCCGACGGCACCTCCCGCACCGTGACCGACTACACCGTCAGCGGCTTTTCGTCGGCCAAGGCGGGCAGCGTGCAGGTTTCGGTGATCTATCAGGGCAAAGGGGCCCGCTTCACCGTAACCGTGGCGGCCAAAACCTACAAGCCCGGCGATTACGTGATCCGTTCTTCCAACGGGGTCAATTTGCGCAAAAGCCCAACCGACGGCGCGGTGATCACCGTGCTGCCCGACGGGGCGCGGCTTACCGTAACCAAGGTGCAGGAAAACTGGGGCCAGGCTGTATATAACGGCCAAACCGGCTGGTTTTGTTTGGATTACGCTCAAGCCGCCACCGCCGCCCAAACCGGCATAACCGCCAAGCCGCTGGCGCCCTGCCTGCTTACCGGCGCGTCGGTCACCGAAGAAGACGTGAGCGTGCATCGGGTGTATGCCGACGGCAGTCAAAGCCCGCTTACCGATTTTAAACTCACCCTCACCGGCATGCGGGACGGGATTTTGACCGCCGCCGTGAGCGACGGCGATTTTACCGCCGCGGTCAACTGGCACGTGTTTGAAAGCGTGCCCATGGGCGATTGTAATTTTGACGGCCGGGTAGACGCCGCCGACGCGCTGGCCGCTTTGTGCCACGCGGTGGGCAAGCCCGCCGGCCGGTTTTATGCCGAAGCCGCCGACGTGGACGCCAACCAAACCGTCAACGCGTCCGACGCGCTGCAGATCCTGCGCTACGCCGTGCATAAAATCGAATCGTTTAACGAATAAACCGGAAAACATTAACAGCCGAACGTCTGCGGGCGTTCGGCTTTTTTGCGCATACTATCCGGGAGGTGATGGTATGAACAAGCAAATGCTGGCGTTGGCCGGCGGCGTGGCGGCCACGGCGGCCGGCCGGCTGGGCCGGGCGGCCTTGCAGCGGGCGGCGGTGCGGCTGGCGGCGGCTTTGGCGCTGGTGCTGGCGGCGGCGGTGGTGCGGCGGCTGGTGC
>CADBNN010000013.1 GCA_902796075.1 Oscillospiraceae bacterium
GACTTTTTTCATGGTGACCCGGACGAGAATCGAACTCGTGTTACCGCCGTGAAAGGGCGGTGTCTTAACCGCTTGACCACCGGGCCGTTTGGTAGCGCTAGTCGGATTTGAACCAACGACACTTCGGGTATGAACCGAATGCTCTAGCCAACTGAGCTATAGCGCCACATAGGGTGCCGTTATTTCCGCGGCAATGGGTATTATAAAGGATTGGGCCGCGTTTGTCAACTGTTTTTTTCACCTTTTTTCATTTTTTTGTTTTGCCTCTTCACGGTGATTTGACAGCGCCCGGCGTTTTTGGTATACTGAGCGCGGAGGGACGCTTTTATGACCGAACGAATTTTTGAACAAGACGCGTTTGCGCGGCAAACGACCGCCACTGTGACCGGCTGCGCCGCCGGGGAAAACGGCTTTGCCGTTACGCTGGACAAAACCGTGTTTTTTCCCGAAGGGGGCGGCCAGCCGGGCGACCGGGGCCGTTTGGACGACACGCTGGTTTTGGATACACAGGAGCAGGACGGCGACGTGGTGCATCTGTGCGACCGGCCGCTGAAACCGGGCGACAACGTGGAAGCGGTGTTGGATTTTGACCGCCGATTCGATATGATGCAGCAGCACACGGGCGAACACATGCTTTCTTACGCCTTTTGGAAGCTGTTTGACGCGGTGAACGTGGGATTTCATTTGACCGAAGAACTGGCCACGCTGGACCTGGACCGGCCCATGGACCCGCAGCAGATCCGGCAGGCGGTGGCCTTTGCCAACAGACAAGGGTTTGAAGACCATCCCATTCGCGTTTACACGGCCCGGGCGGAAGATCTGGACCCGGCCCGGGTGCGCAAAATATCGGCCAAAGGCGGCCAAACCCCACGGGTTGTGGATATGGAAGAAGGGGACGTTTGCACCTGCTGCGGCACCCATGTGCGATCTACCGGGCAGGCGCTGCCCATTACGGTGACCCATGCCGACAAGCACAAGGCCGGGGTGCGGCTCACCTTTTTGTGCGGCGGCCGGGCGCTGGCCCACTGGCAAAAGCTGGCCGACGTGACCGATGCGTTAGGGCGACTGTTTTCCACCGACGCGGCCCAACTGCCCGACCGGGTACGGGAACTGCAGCAAAGCGCCGCCGAAGCCCGCCGCCGTTTGCGGGAGATCGCCGACGCGCTGGCCGAGTTGGAAGCGGCGCGCATTTTAGCCGGGCGGGGCGATGATACCGTGGTGCTGGCCTGCCTGGAAAACACCCCCGCCGGCGAAGCAAAAACCATGCTGAATCTGCTCATTCGCCAGCCGGTGTGCGCCGTGGTGGTATACACCCAGGGCGACACGTTGGGCTTTTATTGCGGCGCCCATCCCAAAAGCAAATGCGACTGCCGGCAGGCATGCGAACTGCTGTGCGGCATTTTGAACGGCAAAGGCGGCGGCAAAACCGACTTTGCCCAGGGCGGCGCCAAAAAAACCGACGACTGGCAGGAACGGGCCCGGTCGGTGGTGCAGGTACTCAATCGGCAAGCGAGCGCACGTTAACAAAGGCGGCCGCCAGCCCCGATTCCCATTCCAGCCCGGCAGGGCGGCCGGTGGCGGGGTCAACCCGCAGGATAAACCGGCCGGTTTCGCCGGTGCCGCAATAGGCATTGGCTGCATCGGGTGCGGGCGCCGGGTTTTCCGCCAGCAGGGCGAGAGCCCGGGTCACAGCCGCGAAGGGCGCTGAAGCCGGCAGGCCGGTCACAGGGGACTGTTCCCCCAGCCGGGCGGTATATTGCGCCCCGTGCAGATGAAAACATAGCCCCCGCAGAGCGGCAGGGCGTTCCAATTCCCATTGGGCGTTTTCCGGGCCGCGATAGGTAAAACGGCCGGACAGATCCACCCCTTCCGCTTGCACCGTGAGCGTACAGGCAAAGGGCGTCAGGTCCGGTCCCGCCGGGCCGGCATTGCAAGCAACCAAAAACAGCAGCATGGCACACCATGCTGCTGTTATTTTTCTATACCGTTTCAAAAGCCATCCCGTCCCCTACTGTTCAAATGGCAGAAACAGCGCGGGCAGCGCTTCTATCACGTCGGTAGGCAAGGCGCCCCGGCGGCTAAAGCGGGCGGAAGCCCCCTCCCCTGCCCGACCGTGGAGCCACACGGCGGCGCAAGCGCACAAGAAGGGATCGCCCCCCTGGGCCAGCAACGAAACAAGCATGCCCGCCAGCACGTCGCCGCTGCCGCCTTTGGAAAGAGCGCTGTTGCCGGTAAGACACACGGCCAGTTGACCGTTGGGCCCGGCAATGACCGTGCCGGCGCCTTTTAACACCACCACCGCGCCGGTTTGGGCGGCCAGCCGGGAAGCGGCGCCCATGCGGTCGGCCTGCACAGTTGCCACGTCCACGCCCGTCAGGCGGGCCATTTCAGCCGGATGGGGCGTTAGCACGCACGGCGCTTTGCGTTCCTGCAACACATCTATATGCCCCCGCAGGGAATTTATGCCGTCGGCGTCCAGCACCAGCGGGCCGGGATAGGATTCGGCCAGACCCATACACAACGCCCGGGTGTGGAGCGTGTTGCCCAGGCCGCACCCTGCCAGCAAAGCGGTAGTGTTATCGCACAGCGGCAACACGGCGGCAGGGGGATCGGTAGCTTCATAGGTGCGGCACACCGCTTCGGGCGCGGCGGCAAGCACCAGGGGCGCAACTGTTTGCTCTACCACCGGCAGACACAGCCCCACGCCGCACCGCAGGCAGGCTCGGGTGGCCAGCACCGCGGCGCCCGGCATGGCCGGACTGCCAACCAATAAAGCCGCTTTGCCAAACAGCCCTTTGTGGGTGTTGTCGGCCGGGCGGGCAAGCACCCGGGCGGCTACGGTTTGATCCACCACAAAAGGCAGGCCGTCTGGCGGAGCGGGCATGCCGATGTCTGCCACGCTCACCTGCCCGCACAGTTCCCGGGCGGGATAGGTCACGTGGGCGAATTTATAGGTATGAAACGTAACGGTCACGCGGCACGAAAGCGTATCTTCCGCTGCCAGGCCGCTGTCGGCATAGGCGCCGGAGGGCAGATCTACCGCCGCAACCGGCACGCCGCTGCGGGCCACCGGGCCGAACAATTCCCGCACAAGCGGCGGAAGATTCCCGTGAAAACCAGTGCCGAACACCGCGTCAATCACCAGCGTGGCGCCTGCCAGCAGCCGGTGCGCATAGGCAGGCTGGGTGGCGGCGTCTACCACCGTGACCGGCCATTCGGCCAGTTGCTGCAGCATTTGGGCGGCGGTAACGGTGGTGGGATTGCCGCAGGCCAGCACCACGCTGACCGACAGTCCCCGTTCGGTCAATTTACGGGCGGCCACCAGGCCGTCGCCCCCGTTATTGCCCGCGCCGCACACGATCACCGGCCGGGCCAGTACATCGCCGCCAAACGTTTCACATAACCGGCGGGCCAGCGCCGCGCCGGCGTTTTCCATCATGCGGGCGTAGGAAAGGCCCCCTTCGGCCGCCTGCTGTTCGGCGGCGCGCATTTGGGCGGCGGTCATGATCACCATGCCGATTCTCCTTTGCGCAGCTGCAGTTGCAGTGCCGGGGGCAAAGCCCGCTTCACGGCGCCTAAAATGCGTTCGTTAGGCTGAAAGATCACCAATACCCGCCCCTTGGCCGGATGGCGCACCGCCGCGGCGTAAATGGGGTCCGGGGCCTGCATGTCGGCGGCGGCGTTCACCACCAGATCGAACCGGCCGGCAGGCTGGCGGGCCGGATCGTAAAGCCCGAACCGGTCCAGCTCGCCCACGTTTACCGAGATCATACGCTTGCGGTCGGCCCGGTTGATGATCTTATCGATATCCAGCGTGCCGTTGGTGACGGAATATTCGTATTCCAAATTGAGCCGGGCGGCCAACTTAAAGGTACCGTAGATCACGCCCACCGCCGCCAACAGCGCCAGCATAAAAAACTGAAAAAACATAAAACCCAGCCAGATCAGCGCCGCGCACAGCAGCCAGCCGGCTGCCCAAATGGCCACTGTAGCCGCCAGTTCGGCGGAGGTCTTTTTCTTTTTTACGATCTGTTCGAAGAAAATATCCTGAAAATCCGCTTGCATGCTCATCTCTCCCCGGGATTTGATTTTTCTAACGGTATTATACACGATACGGCCCTTTTTTGCAACGCTTTGCCTCCGGCCGCCGAAATATTTTTTGCAAAGTTGCACGCAAACGTGCAACTTTTTTGTTTTTTGCCCCCATAGTTGGCTTGCCCGCCAATTATTCACAAGGAGGAATGACGTTTGAAACAAATTATTATGCGCGTTGACCGGGACGGACACGTGCGCCTGAGCGGCGCCGGTGGCGTGAACGGCGACCACCACGCCGCCCTGCTTACGGCGGTGCTGGAACAGCCGCCGGAGGGCGTGACGTATTATCGCTTTTATTTTGCGGCCGACGACGGACGCAAAGTGATGAGCGAGCGTTTGACCATGACCGACGGGGTGCTGGTGTGCGCTTTGCCCGGCCAGGTGACAGGGCTTGGCGCCACGGTGCAAGCCCAGTTGTGCGGCTATGATACCGACGGCGACAGCGTGCGCGTGCGGTTTCAGTCAGACGCCGTAACGCTGCATTTCACCACCGACCAAAGCGATATGAGCGAATATGAAGACACGGGGCTGACCGATCATCTGCAGGGCGTGGTGAACGAACTGGAGACCTTTGCCGAGGATTTTGACCTGCGCATGGGCACCGTAACGCCTTTGAACAGGCTGGCCGATCCCACTGCTTCGCTGGAACGGCAGGGGCAGGTGTTCACCCTGAACATGGGCCTGCCCAAGCCCACCATGACCGCCGGCGACGGCATTGCCGTGAGCGAAGCGGGAGAAATATCGGTGGTGAAACAGCCGGTGTATTACACCGCTTTTTTGCACCCGGTTTACGGCCATTTGGGCATTAACGAAAGTCGCCCGCTGACCGCGCTGGCCGGTTCGGTGATTTGGGTGGCGCCTCCCGCCGCCAACGTGACCGGGGCGGTAATGCTGTACACCAGTGGCGAGCAGGTGTATTACCCCGTGCATTGCCTGAACGGCCAACAGCTGACCGAAACCGTGCCGGTGGGCGCCGTGCAGCCCAACCGGGCCATGGCGCTGTATATCACGCCCCAATACCAGGTGGTGTATTTGAATCCTTACCAGCCGCCCCAAGAAGACGTTTGGCACGAAACCGCCACCGCAGTGGCCGGCTTAACAGCCTATTACAAAAAAAGCGGCAGCATGGTGTGCGTGCGTTTTAAGGCGCCGGGCGGCTATGTGGAAGTGGACCGCTACACCCCCTTGTTCACCCTGCCGGCGGGATATGTTTCCGGCGCGGTTTCGGCTGTGAGCGACGGGGTGTATCTGCCGGCGGGCAGCACCACCGGCAACCGGTACGGCTTTTGCATTCAAAATAACCAGGTATGCTTTTCCAACAACGGCAATTACGCTCACACCATCGATATTGAATGGGAAAGCCTGCAGCTGCTGTTTATGATTTAACAAGGAGGACCGACCGTGAATTTAATGCAATGTTACATTACCAAAAGCGATTGCTATAAGGCCGGCCGCACCATTGTGCCCAAGGGCATTATGCTGCATTCCACCGCCACGCCGGGGCTGATGGCCGAAGGCTGGTATAAAAGCTGGAACCGCACGGGGCTGGACGTGGCGGTGCACGCCTTTGCGGATGATAAGATCGTGTGCCAGCACCTGCCCTGGAACCATCGGGCCTGGCACTGCGCCGGCCAGGCCAACAACACCCACATTGCCTTTGAATTGTGCGAACCCGCCCACCCGGCGAAGGACGACGCCTATTTTGCCGCCTGCTACGCCAACGGGGTGGAACTGGCCGCCTATTTGTGCGTCCGCTTCGGGCTGAAAGCCAGCCAGATCATCAGCCATGCGGAAGGCCATGCCCTGGGGCTGGCCAGCAATCATGTGGATCCCAACCACTGGTGGAAGTATTTTCACGTGACCATGGACGATTTTCGCACCGACGTGGCCGCCCGGCTTAAACAGGGGCCGGTGAAGGTGGTAAACGTGCCCTTTGCCGCCGACTTGCGATATGGCGACGCGGGCGACGCCGTGCGCGCTTTGCAGCTGCGGCTGAACGAACTGCGCGCAAGGCTGGGGCTGGCGTTTGCTCCCCTGGCGGCGGACGGACAGTTCGGCGCCAAAACCGAACAGGCTGTGCGCGCTTTTCAAACCGCCCGCCATTTGCTGTGCGACGGCGTGGTGGGCGCCCAGACCCGGGCGGCTATGACGGTGGCTTACGGCGACGTGAACGGTGACGGCAAAGCCGACGCCACCGATGCCCTGGCCATTTTGCAGGCGGCAGTGGGCAAACGCAAGCTGAACGCCGCCGCAACCCGGGCGGCCGACCTGAACGCTGACGGCAAGGTGGATGCCCGCGACGCTCAATCGGTGCTGCGGCAGGCGGTGAAAAAGCAATGAACCACACCGCCCTGTTAAAAGCCGTCCTGGCGGCGCCCTTGGGGTTGCTGGGGGCCGTTTTTGGGCAAACGGGATGGCTGGTGGTGATACTCATCGCCTGCGCCGCCGCCGATTGGCTGACCGGGTCTGCCGTGGCCATTAAGCAAGGCAACTGGCGCTCGCGGGTGGCGCGAGACGGCCTGTGGGGTAAAATGGGCACCTTTTTGGCCGTGCTTACCGCCGGCGTGTTTGACGTGCTGGTGTGGTTTATCACCCGGTTTTTGCCTGCCGGCACCCTGCCCTTTACCTATAAGACCCTGCTGCTGCCGGTGGTGTGCATTTGGTATATTGCCACGGAACTGGGGTCGCTCATCGAAAACGCCGGGGCGTTAGGCGCGCCCGTGCCCGCCTTTTTGCGCAAGGCTGTTGCCCTGCTTAAAAGCAAGTCTGACCGGTCGTAACACCCGGCCGCAACCAACAAAAAGTCCCTTTGCACCGAACCGGCAAAGGGACTTTGTTGTTTATACTTCCAGGCTTTCGGCCAGGCTTTTTTGATAGCGGCGAGGGGTGATGCCGTATTTATGCTTAAACAACTGAATAAAGTAGGAATAGTTATTGAAGCCGGAATCAAAGCAGGCGTCGGTAACCGTTTTGCCGGCGGCCAGCAGCTTGACCGCGTAAGCCAGCTTCATATTCTGAATGTATTCATACACCGAAGTGCCCACCTGTTTTTTGAAAATGCGGGCCAGGTAGGAATTGCTGATGCGCAGCTGACGCGCCAGTTGTTCCACACTTTGCAGTTCCACAAACTGGTCTTCCACAATTTCCAGCGCCATGTTGACGATGGGCGAATAGGATCCCTTTTCACGCTGTTCCACCATGTGCAAAAATCCGTTGTTGATAAGGGCCAATATTTTCAAAAACGTGGCGTAAAACAAAGTTTCCCGCTCGGGCTCGCGGCTGTCGGCATAATTCACGGCCTTTTCCAGCAGCGAAAGAAGCCGCTGGATCTCGTGCGGCGGCAGACGGACCACGTTTTTTTCAAACATTTCCCGCTGTGTGAACATTTGCAGGGTCTGGTCCATTCCGTCCCAAAGATTCACCAGTTCTTCAAAATGGAACAGCAGCACATACCGTTCGTGAGGGCGCAGACCGGTAACGTAGTTGGTGTGCACTTCTCCCCGGCGGTAGGTGACCACCGTGCCGTATTCCGGATGAATGACCTGGTCGCCCACATAAATGGTGGACTCCCCTTCCACGTGGATATATATCTCGCATTCGTCGATGATTTTTTCCCCGTAGGTGCGGCCGTAAGTGATATCCCGGCAATGGGTGAGCGAAACGGGATAGATCACCTGATCGCCACGCTTTTTGGCAATGCGCATGGCCTTTTGAAACTCTTTTTCCATCTGGCTCCCCCCCATAACCGATTTGTTACAACAAGTGTACAACAAAAAAGTCACAATGTCAATGTTTTTCTTTTCTTTTATCACCTTTTGGGCGTTTTTTGCCACTTTTTATGGGTCAAATATTTGTGTTTTTTGGAAAAATCTTTATTTCTGCGGCTGTTTCGTTCAGTATCGCAATATTGTAATGCCTAAAATAATTGTTTCAATACGTTTTTTTGTGTGCAACATTGCTATGATAATGATGGTATTTTTGTCGCGCAAAGCGGAATACCAAAAACAAGGAGGAATTAAGCATGAAAAAATGGATCAGCCTTTTATTGGCGCTGTTGATGGCTTTTTCGGTGCTGGCGGTTACGGCGCTGGCGGAAGATCCCGAAGAACCAGAAGGGGCAGAAAAGAAATTTGTGATCGACGGTCAACTGGATGAGTGGTATCGCGATGACGAATGGGCTGTGGACAACGGCTTCTACTACTACTTCAAAGGCATGGACGACACCATGCTGGACGTGATCTCGAAAGATCCCAAATTTGAAAACGGTCAGATGGACTTGCCCAGTTTTGATGAAAACGTGGAAGTGTACATCTATGTGGCCTATGACGACCATTATGCCTATTTCTACGTGGACGTGTATGACGAAAATATTGCCGACCGCGTGGTAGACGCAGACGGCAACGAAGTGCCGGGCGGCGACGGCAAGCCCCAACAATTCAGCCAATACATTGAAAACATCGACTTTTATGTGGACACCGACCCCGGTTCCTGCGACGGCAAGTTTTTCGAAAACGAAGCCTCCAAGATCGACGCCGACACCCACTTCCGCATCATCGCCCATAACATGTGGATCGGCGACTGCCAAGGCGCCACCACCGCGGGCGGCAAATACACCCTGGCGGAAGAAACCGATAACGACCCCGCTTCTTACTTTAAAAACCAGGCCAACGTAATGCCCTTCCAGCACAAGGACGAAAGCGGCAAGCTGATCGGCTTCGGCTGCGAAGCCCGTTTCCCGCTGGCTTATTACTACGGCAAAACCGATTATACCGACATTTACTTTAACATTGCCGTGTGCCAGCACGTGACCAACGACCATATTGTGTGCGCTATTACCACCGGCAAACGTTGGTGGCTGGCTTATGACACCGGCAAGACCGTGAGCTTTGATGAAGAATCCATTCTGCCCGAAAACAACCCCTTCTTCAACAAGCCCGACTTTGACGTGCTGAACGCCGCCGCTTTTGACGCTGCTGTGGAAGCCCTGCCGGCGCCTGCCGACGTGAAACGCAGCGATGCCAAGGCCATTGAAGCGGCCCGCGCACTGTATGAAAAACTGACCGAACGGGGCAAGGAACTGGCCACCAAACTGGCCGATCTGGAAGCCGTTGAAGAAGCCTTCAACGCGTTGCCCGATCCCGACGTGGAAGCCGCCGCCGCAGTGGAAAGCGCCATTGACGCGCTGCCTGCCGCCGCGGACGTGACTCCCGATGACGAAGAAGCCATCAACGGCGCTCGCAATGCCTACAACGCGTTGAACGACAAGGCAAAATCCATGGTGAAAAACCTGAAAAAGCTGACCGACGCTGAAGAAGCGCTGGCCGCCCAAATGGTGCGCGGCGACGTGAACGGCGACAAAACGACCGACGCCCGCGACGCTCTGCTGGTGCTGAAAGCCGCTGTTGGCAAAGAAAAACTGACCGACGCCCAAAAGAAAGTGGCCGACCTGAACGGTGACCAACTGATAAACGCCACCGACGCGCTGGTGATTTTGAAGATCGCGGTAGGCAAAGCGTAAATACCGCGTTATAAACTGTATCTTCCTCTAAACGACCCGTCGGACGTACCGCAATGTGCGATGCGCCCGACGGGTCCATTTTTATTTTTTATTTTTGTTTTTTCAGCGAATAAAGGGCGCCACACAAGCGGCGTAATGCGCCGCAATAAATTTGGCGCCGGCTTCGGTGGGATGCACGCCGTCGGCCGCCCAATGGGCGGGTTCGTGGTCAATGCATTGGGCGGCAAACAAGCCGTCCAGCGGCAAATAGGCATCGGCAAATTCACGTGCCAGGCGACGGGCGGCCTGAATTTTGGGATCCAGATCGGCACGCCAGGCGTCCTTGGCCGGCTCGTTGGGCAGCAGGAAGGGTTCCAGCATCACGATTTTGGCATGCGTGTGCGCCTTGGTTTGCTCCAAAATGGTGCGATAATTGGCTTCATACTGTTCCGCCGTGGTGGGATCATTCCGGTCGAACGCCCGCCAGGTATCGTTTACGCCAATCAAAATGGAAACCAGATCGGGCTGCAAATCGATGCAGTCGGTTTGCCAGCGGGCCACCAAATCGCAGGTGCGATTGCCGCTGATGCCCAGATTGATGAATTCCAGTTCGGTTTGGGGATGAGCTTCCCGCACGGCCTGGGCCGCAAACAGGGCGTAGCCGCCGCCCATGTTGTGGGGATCGGAACGGTCCCGCCCCCAATCGGTAATACTGTCGCCTTGCAAAAGAATTTTCATGGTATTCCTCCTATTCAATTTAAAGCGCCGATGGCGCGATCAACCTACCATAGAAGCGTCGGGCGCATTGCCCACAGTGAGTTTTAACAGCACCGGCGTAATAAGAGCCGCCACGACCACCACCAGCACCACCGCCGGAAACACCGCTTCGTCTATATACCCGGCGTTTATGCCCTTTTGGGCCACCATCAAAGCTACCTCGCCCCGGGCCACCATGCCCACGCCCACACCCAGCGAATCCCGCCGGGACAGACCGCACAGTCTGGCGCCCAGGCCGCAGCCGATAATTTTGGAAACCACCGCCACAACCAACAGCACGCCCGCAAACACCAATATATCGGTGCCCAGCAGCCGCAAGTTGGTGCGCAAACCGATGGCGGCAAAAAATACCGGTGAAAACAGCACGTAAGACGCCACCGTCATTTTGCGGGCCAAAAACTGGCGAGACTGAGACAAGTTGCACAGAATCACCCCGGCAAAATAGGCGCCGGTGATATCCGCCACGCCAAAAAGCCGTTCGGAACAATAGGCCATTACAAAGCAAAAGGCCAGGCCCCACACGGCAATGCGGCGGCTTTTTTCGTGGTTTACGGTGATGAGCCGGAACAGCCAGTATACGCCGATACCGACCACCACCACAAACACAAAGAACAGCACGATTTTAAGCAGCACCGTGCCGGTGTTCACGCTTTCGTCCCCAAAGCCGGAAATAAAGGACAGTACCACAATGCCGATAATGTCGTCTATCAAGGCGGCGCTGATCAAAGTGGTGCCCAGGCGGGATTTGATTTTGCCCATCTCGGTCAAGGTCTCCACCGTGATGCTCACCGACGTGGCGGCAAACACCACCCCCACAAACGCGGCCTTTAGCAAGGTGGTTTTGGTGAGCGCGCCGCCGAAAAACAGGTAATACACCCCGCCGCAGGTGAGCACCGGCAGTGCCACCCCCAGGCAGGCGATCACCAACGCGGGGCCGCCCGACCGTTTGAGTTCGGTCATGTCCGTGTCCAACCCGGCGATGAACATCAGCATCAACACGCCGATTTCGGCGGTTTTGAATATAAAGTCATTGCCCTGCACAATGCCAAAGCAACTGGGGCCCAACAACACACCGGCCAGCAAAGCGCCCACCACCTGGGGCAAATGCACCCGGGCAGTTGCCACGCCAAACAGTTTGGTGAATAACAAAATAATGGCTAACCACAACAAAAAATCATAGGACTGCATAGTAGGGATACTCCGCTTTCGCTTCAATATAATGTTATTATAAACCCGTTTTGCTTTTTTGCAAGGGGCAAATGGAGATTTATGACGAAAAAAGCCGTTGACTTTTGGCACCCCGCGCGGTAAGATAGAGCAAGACCAAGGAGGGATGCGTGTGGTGCCGTATTGCTTTGTTACCTGCAACGTGCGACTGCAAACGCCGGTGGACGGCGAGAATCAATTTGAAAACCGGGTGGATTTTTTGTGCGATACCTTGCTGGCACAGCGGCCGGACGTGATTGGCATGCAGGAACTGCTGCCCGGCATGCGCCGGCAAATGATGGCGCACATGCCCGGTTACGCCTTTTTGGGCGGCGGACGGGACAGCGCCCGCCTGGGGGAATCCCCCGCCCTGGCGGTGCGGCAAGACCGGTTAATGCCCGAGCGGCTGGAAACACAGATACTCTCCCCCACGCCCCATTTGCCCGGCACGTTATACGCCAGCGTACAAAGCTCCTGCCCCCGGGCCTTTTGTTCGGCCGAACTGATGCCGCTGGACGGCGGCCGACCGTTTCGGGTGATGAACGTACACACCGACCACATCATATCGGAAGCGCGGCAGTTGCAGGTAGCCCAGATGATGGGTTTTTTGACCCTGCAAAACCAGCTGCGGCCCATGCCCACCGTGATAACCGGCGACTTTAACGCCCTGCCCGATACCCTTGAAATGGCTATTATGCAGGCAATGGAGCATCCCCGCCTGCAAGACGCCACCGCCGGTATGGCCGGCACGTTTCACGATTACGGCCGCCTGGAACAGCCCGAAAAAATCGATTACATTTGGCTGACCGAGGAATGGACCGTAGACCGGGTGCAGGCCCTGCACAAACAGCGGGGCGGCCTGTATCTTTCGGATCATGATCCCATCGTGGCCAACGTAACACTGCATGAATAATCCCCAAGCCGAAGCAACACGCTTCGGCTTTTTTATTGGTACTGTTTGTATAAACGGCTTTTTTTGACCCAAACTACCTGTGTATGGTCAAAGGAGGCAACCAAAATGGGAAAATTACGTTTTAACAACCCCACGCCCTTGTGGAAAAGCAGTGGCTTTTATGTGGCGCTTGCCGTGTGTTTGGCAGCGTTGGGCATTAGCACCGCCACCGCCATGAGCCGTCTGCGACAACTGGATGCCCGCCAAAGCGTTCCTTCATCGCAGGCCGTTTCATCCTATCAGCAGGCCCAAACGCCCCAAAGCAATGTGCCTTACCCGGATGAAAGCGCGGCTTCCACCCCCACCGCGACCGACGCCACCGTGAGTGACAACAGTGTGCTGACCCAACCCGCGCCTTTTTTTACGCTGCCGGTAACCGGTTCCATTCTAAAGGATTTTGACAGCGAAAAACTGCAATATTCCGAAACCTATAAGGACTGGCGTATCCACCTGGGGGTGGATATTGCCGGCGAGGCGGGCGCTCCGGTGCTGGCCTGCGGCGAAGGCGTGGTGGAAACCATTTATGAAGACCCGGCTCTGGGCACCATTGTGGCCATTGACCACGGCGGCGGGCTAACCGCCTTTTATTGCGGGCTGGGTGCCAAACCCACCGTGCGCAAAGGCCAGCAAGTGGAATCGGGCCAGCAGATCGGCGTGATTGGCACTGTACCCACCGAATGTGTGGAGCAAAGCCATTTGCACCTGGAAATGGAGCAGGACGGCAAGCCCATATCACCTCTGCACAGGATGGATATGATGGATTAAACAAAAAACGGGAGGACGGCGCGTTGGTGCGTCATCCTCCCGTTTTTTGTTTGTTTGCATTACCACTTGCCCACGGCAATGCGCAGCACCGCAAGTGCGTCGGCGGCATTCACCGCCCCGTCCGCGTTCACGTCGGCCAGGGCTTTCTGGCTGGCGGTCAATGCCGCCTTGCCCACCGCGTAACGCAAAATCAGCAACGCGTCGGCAGCGTCGGTACGGCCGTCGCCGTTCACGTCCCGCTGGCGAGAAACATAGGCGCCCATAACCAGGTATTGGCCGCTGCACCAGCCCATCAGACTTTTGCCGTTACTGCCGGTGCCCCAGCAAAAGTACCAACCGTCTACCGCCGGACCCATCACCATGACCCGGACCCCATGCGAAAAGGTGCCGAAAGCCCGGTATTCTCCATAGGGGCCCATGCGGCAATACAGCGCGTCGGCCTTGATGGTGGCCGTTTTGTAGGCTTTTTGAATATCCACCGCCGTCAGGCGCACATCGTCTACGCCGAACAGTTTGCCCCCCGCGGCGGTGGGAAGATTTTCAAAATACACAAAGGCGTTGTCTACCCGGGTGCGGTCGCCCCGGTTTTGCAGGGCGCCCGTGAGCCGGTGCCAGCCCGCCGTGCGGCCAGCCAACAGCCAGGCGGTGGAAGAAACGGTAGCGTCGCTGCACTGCAAACTGACGGTGAGGGCGGCGGCGGAGCCGGCCGGCAGGTCGATAGGCAAATACACCCACAGCGCCAAACGGTCAAACCCGGCGGCGTTTACCAGCACGTCAAAATCCAGCCAGCCGCCGGCCGTCAGGGAGGCTTGCCCGCTTTGGGGCAACGGCAGCAAGGTAACGGCGCCCGCGCCCACCTGCTTTTGGGCGGTGGAAAGTGACAAGGCGGTCACGTCGTCGCTGGACCAGCCCTGCAGGCTGTCGCAGGTTGAAAGCACCAAATCGTCCTCCGCCACGGTGGGCATGGCAAAGCCGTTGCCCGCGGGAGCGGCATAACCGCCGTAGGTTTTGCACATGGTGAGCAGGTCTTCCAACTCCCGCACCCGCAAGCGCAGATACACCCCCGCCTGCACCGAAGAGGAATTGCCGGAATAATACTTCATATACAAGCCTTCCAGCCCGTATTGGCGCACGATCCAGGCGTTGCCGCCGGCGGTGGCGGCCGACATGGCATTGGTGCCCTGGGTGGAAGTGGCGCCGCTTTCTTCATATATGGCGGTAATGAGCTGTTCTTCATCCACCCCCAAAACGCCGCCGGGCAGCCGGGTGTTGACTGTTTTAACAATGCCCAAAAAGCCGGTGCCGGCGCTGTAAGAGCCCAGGCCGTGCTGCACCGTGCGGGACCATACCGCGTTTTGAAACGCAATGCCGTATTTTGACACGTCCAGCCCGAAATATTCCATTAAAGCGGCGGCGGCTTTGTCGTAAAACTGGGTTTTAACGTACAGCCGCTGCAGCCGCAAAAAGCCGTCGGAATCGTCCGCGGCCAGTTGTTTCCAGGCGGCGCTGAAAGCGGCGCCGAACTTGTTGCCGTCTTGCTCATAGGCGTCAAGCAGGGTTTGGCCTTCGGTTTTGCCGTTGCCGGAAGAAACACACCACCGGGCGAAGGCCAGCGGCACGCCGAAATTGCCGGCAAACTGATAGGCGCCGTAAGACGCGCCGCCCAGGTCGCCTGAGCCGGAGGAAACGGTGCCGGGATCGCCGTTGGATTCATATTTGGCCGAAACCGAACCCAGCAGATCATCATCTGCCGGGGCGGCCAGGGCCGCGGGCAAACAGGCCGTTGCCAGCAAAACAACAGCCAACAGCCCGCACAGCCGGCGAAACCGTTTCATACCACACCTCCGTTGGGCGTTTAAAACCCGTCAAAAAAGCTCATTTGCATGCTTTTGGGAATATCTTTCAAAGCGCCCATGCTCTCCAGCGCTTCCATTACGGTTTTGGTCACGCCGGTGCGAGACTGCACTTCGTCCCAGGACATAAAAGGTCCGTCGGCCACCGCCGCCACAATGCTTTCAGCCGCCGTGCCGCCGATGCCCTGCACCGAACTGAAAGGCAGGCGGATCTTGCCGTCTTCTATTACATACCGGTGGGCTTGGGACCGGTACAGGTCTACCGGCAAAAAGGAAACGCCCCGGCACATGGCTTCGTTTACGATCTGCAATGCCACAAAGCTGGCTTCTTCTTTTTGCGAAATGGTTTTGTTGCGTTTTTTGATCTGCAGCTCCTGCAGGGTGCGCTGTACCCCGGCCGGGCCTTGCAAAATCACGGCGGCGTCGCAATCGTCCCCCCGAACGGTGAAATAAGCAGCGTAATAGGCCAGGGGATGATGCACCTTGAACCAGCCCATGCGCAAGGCGGCGATCATATAGGCCGCGGCGTGAGCCTTGGGGAACATATACTTGATCTTTAAGCAGGAACTCAAATACCAGTCGGGCACGCCGTGCGCCTTCATGGCGGCCTTGTGTTCGTCGGTGAGTTTACTTTCGGCCTTGCCCTTGCGCACGATCTCCATGATCTGGAACGCCATTTGGGGTTCCAGCCCCTTTTGGATGAGGTAGGTCATAATGTTATCGCGGGTACCGATCACTTCGGAAATGGTGCACACATGGTTGGCGATCAGTTCCTGCGCGTTGCCCAGCCACACGTCGGTGCCGTGGGAAAGGCCGGAGATCTGCAGCAGGTCGGCGAAGGTTTTGGGCTTGGAATCCACCACCATCTGCACCACAAAATCGGTGCCCAGTTCGGGCAGCGACAGGGTGCCTATGGGGCAGCCGATCTGCTGGGGCGTAACGCCCAGCGCTTCGGGCGACGAAAACAAACTCATCACGGCCGGGTCGCTCATGGGAACGTCGGCAATGGCAATGCCGGTGTTGTCTTCCAGATACTTATAAATGGTGGGGATATCGTGGCCCAGTTCATCCAGTTTCAGCAGCAGGTCGTGCATGGAGCGGAAATCGAAATGGGTGGTGAGAATGCCCGATTCCACCTTGTTGGCCGGGCACTGCACCGGGCAAAAATCATACACCTCCCGGTCAGCGGGCACCACCACCATGCCGCCCGGGTGCTGGCCGGTGGTGCGCTTCACGCCCTCACAGCCGGCGGCCAGGCGGGCGGTTTCGGCTTTGGTGAGGTGCAAGTCCCGTTCTTCGGCATACTTTTTTACATAGCCGTAGGCGGTTTTTTCGGCCACGCCGGCAATGGTGCCGGCCTTGAACACGTTTTGGCGGCCAAACAGGGTTTCGGTATATTTATGGACTTTAGACTGGACTTCGCCGGCAAAATTCAGATCGATATCCGGCACCTTGTCGCCCTTAAAGCCCAAAAAGGTTTCAAAGGGAATATCCTGCCCGTCCCGGTTCATGGCGGCGCCGCAATGGGGGCAATCCTTGGGGGGCAGGTCAAAGCCGGAGCCCACGCTGCCGTCGGTAATAAATTCGCTGTGTTTGCACTTGGGGCACACGTAATGGGGCGGCAGGGGGTTCACTTCGGAAATGCCGGCCATAATGGCGGTGAAGGAGGAGCCCACCGACCCGCGGGAGCCCACCAGATAGCCGTTATCGTTAGAATATTTCACCAGTTTTTGGGCGGTGATGTACATAACCGAAAAGCCGTTGCCGATAATGGCGTCCAGCTCCCGCTGCAGGCGGTTTTGCACCAGTTCGGGCAAGGGATCGCCGTACATTTCTTTGGCCTTGGCCCAGGTGATGTCCCGCAGCATATCCTCCGAGCCTTCAATGGAAGGCGGAAAGCTTTTGTTGATGGGGAACGGTTCCACACTGTCGTCTACCAGATCGGCAATACGGTTGGGGTTGGTGACCACCACTTCTTGGGCCCGGTCGCCCAAATAATCGAACTCCGCCAGCATTTCTTCGGTGGTGCGGTAATACAAGGGCGCCTGTTGGTCGGCGTCTTCATACCCCTGCCCCGCCTGAATAATGGTACGGAAAATGGCGTCTTCCTTATTGAGAAAATGCACGTCGCACGTGGCGCACACCGGCTTTTGCAGGGCGTCGCCCACCGCCAGCACGGTTTTGTTCAGTTCCTGCAGGTCAGCGACCGTTTGCAAATGGGCCAGCCGCCGGCGTTCGGCTTCCGCCCGTTCCCGCACGGCGGGTTTTTTGGCTTCTTCCACCCGGCGGTCATACGCTTCCTTGCGCAGCATAAAGGCGTTGTTGCCGATGGGCTGGATCTCTAAATAATCGTAAAAGGAAGCGATGCGGCACAGCTCGTCCATGGGTCGGCGGTCGATAATGGCGCGGAACAGTTCTCCCTGTTCGCAGGCGGAGCCGTAAATAAGGCCTTCCCGCAGTTCGGTCAGATCGCTCATGGTCATAAGCGGCCGGGCGTAAAACTGCTTCACATGAGAACGGGAAATGAGTTTATACAAATTTTTGAGCCCCACCGCGTTTTTGACCAGAATGATAAAGTGATAGCGACGGATGCGGCGCTTGTCCGCGATCAGGTCGGGCCGGTCTTCGTCGTGGATCATGTAGGCTTCCACACCGTAAAGGATCTTGATATGGCCGCCCTTGCTTTCGATCTTGCGCTTGGTTTCGGCCGCTTCGGGAAAAGCGTGCACCACGCCGTGGTCGGTAATGGCCACCGCCGGATGACCGCAGCGATAGGCTTTCATCACCAGGTCTTCAGCCGAAGAGACCGCGTCCATTTCAGACATTTTGGTGTGCAGGTGCAGTTCCACCCGCTTTTGGGGAGCATTATCGAACACGGGCACGGTTTTGACCGACGCGACCGAGCGGGCAAACAGCACCACGTCGTGATAATATTCGTCGTAATCAATGCGGCCGTAAAGCATGACCGCGTTGCCTTTGGCAAACAGTTCGCTAACGGCAGCGCATTCCGGCCGGTCCTTTTCCAGCGTGAGTTTGGCGGCAAAGGAGCCGGTGCGGTCGGTGAGCAGCACGGTGAAACGCAGCGATTTGCCGTCTCGCGTGGGGCTGACTTCCACCCCGAAAATCTCGCCCCAGATCAGGGCGGTGCCGTCTTCAACCGTAATCTCGGCGATGGGCCGGGGCTTTTGATTTTTGGGCAGCCGCTGGCCGTACACCAGTTTGACCGATTCGGGATAATAGGGCGAGCCGTCAGACGAAGGACCGGTGAAAGCAGGGGCTTTAGGCGCCGGCTCCGCCGCGCGGGCGGCGGCCAACACTTCCTGCCGGCGGGCCTGCTGCTGCTCTTGCGAAAGGGCCACTAAGCCGTCATAGGCGTATGTAGGCGTTAAATCGAACCACTGGCGGCACAAGACGGTCAGTTTGTCTTCCAGCCCGCCCATCACCAGCAGATCCCGGTCGCCGTGGGCCAGGGTGAGGGTGAGAACAGGCGCCTGCCATGCCACGGACACGTCGGCCAGCGGCGCCGCCAGCACCGGGTTTTCGCGAGCCACACAGGCAACCAGGTCGGCCAGCGTGTTGGCATTGCAAAAAGCCAGATCGGTTTGCGGGCACAAAGTAACATCGCTTAACTGCCAGGCGGTTTTCAGGTGCTGCCGGGCTTCGGCCAGTTGAGCAAAGGGGATATATTCCGCTGCGTGCAATTGCAGGGCAACGGTGCGGGCGGTTTGGGAATAAGCCACCTGGGTGACTGTTGCCGTGCGCAGCGCCGCCGGCAGGGGCAATCGCTCCGTCTGGGGGAAACAGCGGGCGAAAGATTGAGATTGGGACGCTTGTGCGCTCATGGGATCATGCCTCTTTCCGGTTGTTTGGAGATAGTAAAAATCACAGTGCTTCTATCGCCTGCACCAAAGCGTTGAACAGTTGGTCTTCCGGCAAGGTCTGTTCTACCTTGCCCTTGCGAAACAGCACGCCGCAGCCGTCGCCGCCGGCAATGCCCACGTCGGCTTCCCGGGCTTCGCCGGGGCCGTTCACCACACAGCCCATGACCGCCACGGTGATGGGCTTGCGGCAGGTTTGCAAATACCGGTCCACCCGGTCGGCCAGGGGGATCAGGTCGATTTTGGTGCGCCCGCAGGTGGGGCATGCGATCAGCGTGGGGCCGCCCTGCAGCAAACCCAGGTTTTGCAGCAGCGACCGGCCGGCCGCCACTTCCTCCACCGGGTCGGCGGTGAGAGAAACGCGAATGGTGTCGCCAATGCCCGCCAATAACAGTCCCCCGATGCCCGCCGCCGACTTGATGAGCCCGCTGCGCAGGGTGCCGGCTTCGGTAACGCCCACGTGCAAAGGATAATCGCAGGCCGCCGCCACCAGCCGGTAGGCTTCATAGGTATCGGCCACGTTGGAAGACTTGACCGAAATGACGATATCGGTAAAATCGTGCTGTTCCAGCAGGGCCGCGTGACGCAGGGCGCTGGCCGCCAACGCTTGCGGCGTGGGGCCGCCGTATTGGGCCAGCAAAGATTTTTCTACCGAGCCGGAATTGACCCCGATGCGAATGGGCACGCCGGCCTGCCGGCAGGCGTTGGCCACAGCGGCCACCGCTTCGGACGAGCCCACGTTGCCGGGATTGAGACGGATCTTATCTACCCCCGCCGCCACGCAGGCCAGCGCAATGCGGTGGTCAAAGTGGATATCCGCCACCACGGGGCAGGCAACCGCCTGTTTTAAGGCGGCAATCAAGGGAACATCGTCCAGAGTGGGCACCGCCGCCCGGATTAACTGACAGCCGGCCTGTTCCAGCGCTTTGGCCTGCGCCACGCTGCCCGCCACATCGGCGGCCGGCCGGTTGAGCATAGATTGTACCGAAACGGGCGCGTCACCGCCGATGGTGAGCCCCCCTACCCTGACCGGGCGAGACTGTCTGCGCGGCATGGTCAACCTCCCCTTATGAGCCGGATGATATCGTTGCCGGTGATGACCAGAATGAGCACCATGAGCAAAGCAAAGCCGATGCCATGGACCCAGCCTTCATACTTGGCGGGCACGGGCTTGCCACGAACGGCTTCCACCAGCAAAAAGATCAGGCGGCCGCCGTCCAGCGCCGGCAGGGGCAGCAAATTCACAATGCCCAGATTGATGGTGATAAGGGCCATTAAATATAACAGCCGGTCCATACCGATGGCGGGATTGGACCCGGTTACCGCTTCGCTGACCGTTTCGCTGACGGCCGACACCACCCCCACGGGGCCGCTCATTTCATTCAAACCGAACCGGCCGCCGATAAGGTCTATCAAGCTCATCCACACCACGCGGCCGATGGATACCGCCTCTTTGGCGGTGTTTTTAACAAAGGCGAAGGGACGGGTGATGGCGCAGGGTTCCGACACCACGCCAAAGTCCACCGCCACATAGGTTTTGCCTTGTATCTGCTGGGTATCAAAGGTCACGGCGTTCAGCGTTTGGGTTTTGCCCTGCCGGCGCACCACCATTTCCAGCGCGTTATCGGGGCTGGCCATGAGCATATAGGAAAGATCGTCGGCGCAATACACCCGGCGGCCGTCTACCGAAAGGATCTCGTCCCCGGCCCGCAGACCGCTTTGGTAACTGGGCGCGTCCTGGGCAAAGCCGGCCACGGTGGTGGTGTAAAACTGCCCCTGCACAGCCAGCATAACGCCGGTGAGGATGATCCCCAACAGCAAATTGTTAAGGGCGCCCGCCGCCACGATAACAAAACGCTTGAACACGTGCTTTTTTTGGAAGGAGCGAGGGTCTTCGCTGTCCTCATCCTCCCCTTCCATGGCGCAATAGCCCCCAAAGGGGATGAGCCGCAGGGCATAAAGCGTTTCGCCCTTTTGTTTTTTGAAAATAGCCGGGCCGAAGCCCACCGCAAATTCGTTGACCTTGACCCCGAACCGTTTGGCAAAAAAGAAATGCCCGAATTCGTGAATGATCACGATCAGGCCGAACAGCACAATGGCCACCAAAATGGGCCAAACCGTGTTCCATACGGAAAGCAGGGTCGATCCTACCGAAGCTGTCATAACTCAATTCTCCTGAATGGTAAAATGGTCCCGCACCAGCGCACGGGCGGTCCGGTCGGCCGCCAGCACCTGTTCGGGCGTGGTATAGGAAAGGGCGAAAGGCGCCGCCAGCGCCAGCCGCACCGATTCTTCAATTTGCAAAAAGCCGATGCGCCCCTCCAAAAACAGAGCCACCGCCTGTTCGTTGGCGCCGTTGACCGCCGCCGGATAAAGCCCGCCTTTGCGAATGGCTTCTTCGGCCACCGCCAAACAGCCAAAGGTTTCCCGGTCCGGCCGGCAAAAGGTGAGCTGCCCCACTTGGGCCAGCGAAAGCGGCTTGAGCGGGCTCGCCAACCGGCGGGGCCAGGTGAGGGCGTATTGGATGGGCAGGCGCATATCCGGCACCGAAAGCTGGGCCAGCAAAGCGCCGTCCTGCCATTCCACCAGGGAATGGACGATGCTTTCGGGATGCACCACCACCTGCACCTGATCGGGCGAAAGGCCGAACAAATGCACGGCCTCTATGACCTCCAGGCCTTTGTTCATCATGGTGGCGGAATCGATGGAGATCTTGCGGCCCATAGACCAGTTGGGATGGGCCAGCGCCCGTTCCACCGTAACGTGTGCCAGATCGGCCCGGGTGCAGTTGCGCAGCGGCCCGCCGGAGGCAGTGAGCCACACGGCCTTCATATCTTGCCGTGGGCTGTTTTGCAAACACTGGAACACCGCCGAATGTTCGCTGTCCACCGGCAAAACGGCCACGCCTTTGGCAGCGGCCCGGGCCATGACCAGTTGCCCGGCAGTGACCAGCGTTTCTTTATTGGCCAGCGCCAGATCGGACCCGGCCTCGATAGCGGCCAACGTGGGCCGCAACCCGGCCACGCCCACAATGGCGTTAAGCACCGTTTCGCACCCGGCGGCGGCCAGTTCTTCTATCCCCTCCGGGCCGGCCAGCACGCGGGTAGCGGTGTCGGCCACACGCTCGCGCAGCGTTGCGGCGCAGGCCTCGTCGGCCATGGCCGCCAGCGCCGGGCGGTAACGGCGGATCTGCTGTTCCAGCAAGTCCACGTTGCGGTCGGCCGCCAGGGCATACACCGTGTAGTCGGTATTGGGGATGATATCCAACGCCTGGGTGCCGATGGAACCGGTGGACCCAAGCAGACAAATGCGTTTATTCTTCATAGTGCGTTACCGAATCACAAGGGGCCACACCGGCTGCAGCGTGACCACCAGCAAATACAAAAAGGGCGCCACCAGCAAAATACTGTCAAACCGGTCCAGCACGCCGCCGTGGCCGGGCATGATGTTGCCGAAATCCTTCACGTGGCAGGCCCGCTTGACGTAGGAGGCCGAAAGGTCGCCCAGCGTGCCCAAAAAGGCGGCAACAAAGCCGTAAAGAAGCAGCAGGGGCATATTCACGACGCCGCCGGCCGAAAGCCAGGTCTGGTAAACCGTGCCCATGGCCCACAGCAGCAGCATATTGGCAGCCACGCCGCCCACAAAACCTTCCACCGTTTTTTTGGGGCTGATGGTGGGGGCCAGCTTGTGTTTGCCGAAAAACCGGCCGATGAAATAGGCGCCGCTATCGGCCAGCCAGGCGCCGCCCAGAGCCAGCAGCAGTAAAAAAACACCGTCTCGCTTCACCAACCCGCCGTAACCGGACAGGCCCAGGTCTCGCAGCAGCACCAGCATGGAAAAGGCATAGGGCACCAGCATGACCAGCATAAAAGTCAACGTCACGTCCGGCAGGGTGACGGTGCCTTTTTGTGCCAGCATAATCGCCAGCAGCAAAACCACCCAACAAAACAACACAATGCCCGCATAGGGTCGCACCGCGGGCACATCGGTAAAGGGGACGAACGCGGCAAACGCCATGCTCGCCCACAGCAAAAGTGTATTGTGTTTTTCGTGGGCAACAGAAAAAACTTCCCACACCGAAAGGGCGGCCAGCAGGCCCACCACGGCGTTAAAAGCATACTGATAATCGTCGCTGACAAACAGGACCGTAACCAGCAGCGCAATGCCGACGGCGGCGCTGAGCAATCGTTTGCCCATGGTCAAACGCCTCCAAATCGCCGGTTGCGGGCGGCAAACCACGCCAAAGCGCGGTCCAGATCGTCCGGCCCGAAATCCGGCCAGAGAGTATTACAAAAATACAGTTCCGCATAAGCGGACTGCCACAGCAGAAAATTGGAAATGCGCGCTTCGCCGCCCGGGCGGATGAGCAGGTCCACCGGCGGGCAGTCGCCGGTATACAGCGCCTGCTCCAGCGTGGCTTCGGTTATGGCGTCGGGCGTCAAAATACCGTCCCGGGCCTGGCCGGCCAACTGGCGGGCCGCGTGCACGATCTCATCCCGGCCGCCGTAGTTGATGGCCAGGTTAACGCAGGTGCCGGTGAAACCGGCCGACTGTTCCTGCGCCTGCCGCATCAAATCCCGCAATTCGTCGCTGAGCGGCGCCGGGTCGCCCAAAAAGCGGATGCGCATATTTTCTTTTTGAAATTGTTCAATGCGCCGCAAATAGTCGGCAAACAAGTCCATAAGCGCCGATACCTCTTCGGCGGGCCGCTTCCAGTTTTCGGTGGAAAAGGCGTAAAAGGTCATGGTATCGATGCCCAAAGCGTTGGCCCGGCGGCTGATGGTTTCAAAGGTTTTGGCCCCCGCCCGGTGGCCGGCGGTGCGGGGCAGACCCCGCCGTTTGGCCCAACGGCCGTTGCCGTCCATGATCACCGCCACGTGGCGGGGCAAACGGTCGGGCGCGGGGGCGGCTTTTTTACGGAAAAGCATCAGATCTCGGTGATCTCCTTGGATTTGGCGGCGGCGACTTCGTCGGCCAGCTTGCAATATTTATCGGTAAGCTTCTGCACGTCCGCTTCGGCCTTTTTCAGATCGTCTTCGGTGATCTCGCCGTTTTTCTTTTGGGCCTTGTATTTTTCCACCGTGTCCCGCCGGATGTTGCGGATGGCCACTTTGCCCTCTTCGGCCACGCGGGATACATCCTTCACCAGTTCGCGGCGGCGTTCTTCGTTAAGGGGCGGAAAAGCCAAACGCAGAATGCGCCCGTCGTTGGAAGGGTTGATGCCCAGATCGGAAGCTTGAATGGCTTTTTCAATGGCTTTCAAGGTAGATTGATCGTAGGGCTGGATCTGCAGCAAGCGCGCTTCGGGCGTGGAAATGGCCGCCATTTGCTGAATGGGCGTGGGGGTGCCGTAATAGTCCACGGTAATGCGGTCCAGCACGGCGGCGTTGGCGCGGCCGGCCCGGATGGATTTGAATTCTTCCTCCATCGAACGGATGGTTTTGCCCATCTTTTCTTCTGCGCGGGTATACAGTTCGTCCATAATGCGTTCCTCCGTTATGTGTTATTGCACGATCGTGCCGATCGGTTCACCCATGGCGGCACGAACGATGTTATCGGGATCGTTGAGATTGAACACCAAAATGGGAAGATGGTTATCTTCACACATGGCGGCGGCGGTCATATCCATGACCGAAAGGTGTTTTTCCAGTATTTCGTGATACGAAAGCTGCCGATACATGTGGGCGTTGGGGTTGCGGCGGGGATCGCTGTCAAACACACCGTCCACATTGGTGGCTTTAAAAATAATGTCGGCGTCTATTTCAGCCGCCCGCAGAGAAGCGCCCGTATCGGTGGAAAAGAAGGGGTTGCCCGTACCGCAGCCGAAAATGACCACACGGCCCTTTTCCAAATGACGGATCGCACGCCCGCGAATGTACGGCTCGGCAATGCGCTGCATTTCAATGGCGGTCTGCACCCGGGCGTCCACCCCCGCCTGCTCCAGCCCGTCGGCCAGCGCCAGGCAGTTGATCACCGTGGCCAGCATGCCCATATGGTCGGCGCGGGTGCGGTCCATCTGGCCGCTGCTGCGGCCCCGCCAAAAGTTGCCGCCGCCCACCACAATGGCCACCTGCACACCGGCGTCGGTGCATTTTTTGATGCTGCGGCAAACGTCCAGAACCTTATCGAAATCCAGCCCGGTTTTGGCTTCGCCCGCCAACACCTCGCCGCTGAGTTTCAGCAGGATCCGCTTATACTTCGGCTGCGTTTGCATGGGAATCATCTCCTTGATCGGTAATGGGTATTATATTTCCAATCTATTGTACCCTATTTTATGGAAATTGTAAAGACGAAAAGATGATTTTTGCAAATTTTCTCGCATAGCGGCGGCGATGTGCGCCACACTAACCGGGAGGTGATGTGCAATGAAAAAGAAAAAATCCGCCAAAAGCCGCCCCCAGGCCGCCGTGACCCCTGACAAACGGGACCCGGCCACCCAACGGGCCATACCAAGCGAACAAAATGTGGAACAGGCGCGGGCATTCTGCCGGGAGAACCAGCAATGAGCCGGGCGGTAAAAGCGCCCTCTCCCCCCGCCCTGCCGCCAGCCGCCCGGCCGGCCTGCGGCACCGGCGGCCGACTGGCCCGCAAAATTAAAGGCAAACACCGGGCGGCCGAAGTTGCAGGCGAACTGACGCCGCCCGCCGGCGAAGTATAAAGCTTTTTTTACAGCCGAAACTGCCAGCCAAACACCGTAAGGGTGGTGCGGCCGGCTTCGTCGGTGGCGACGTAAACGGCGGGGGTATCATCTCCGAAACCGTTGGCCCGAGTGCGCTGCTGCGCCGTGGCCATACCCGCCACACCGCCTGCGGCGCAGGCAAGCACCACCGCCGCCAGAATAAAACCGTACCAAAATCCCTGCCAAAACCGTTTTCTGCGTTTCATGCGCTCCCCTCCATTCAAAAGTGTGCCCGCCCGCCAGCAAAAAATGCAATAACGGTTGCATTCAAACGGGGGCTTATGGTATAATGAGCGGGTAAGGAGTGGTTGGTTTTGGCGAACATACGCATCCACACGGCCGGCGGCGTGCAAACCCTGGTTTCTTCGCCCGGCGAGACCCTGCACCGCGTGCTGGCGCGGTACGGGGTTTTTCACATGGCGCCCTGCGGCGGCGAAGGCCGCTGCCACCGGTGCAAGGTGTGCACGGCCGGCGCGCTGGCGCCCCCCGATAAACGGGAGGCCGAACTGTTAAGCGACGCAGAACTGCTGGCCGGGGTGCGGATGTGCTGTATGGCCCGGCCCCAGGGGGACTGCGACGTGTTTTTGGCAGACCAGACCGTAAAGCAGTCCGACGACACGGCCGTTCGGGTGAAAACCGACGCCCGGCAGGGCGCCGGGTGCGGCATCGATATTGGCACCACCACCCTGGCGATATACTTATACGACCGGGCCACCGGCCGCAAACTGGCGGCTGTTTCGGCTTTAAACCGGCAGGCGGTTTACGGGGCGGACGTGATAAGCCGCATTCACGCGGCCAACACCATGGGCGCTTTGCCCGACCTGCAAAAAACGGTGCTAGACCAGCTCAACGAACTGATCGCCCTGGCCTGCCGGCAGGCGGGTTTGCCCGCCGGGGCCGTGGCCGCCTGCACCGTGGCGGGCAACACCACCATGCTCCACTTTTTGGCGGGGTTAGACCCGGCCGGCATTGCGGTGGCGCCCTTTACGCCACAATCGTTGTTTGGCACCGAATACCGGGGCGACCAGTTGGGCCTTGTTTTGTCCTGTCCCGTGTTTTTGGCGCCCTGCATTTCGGCTTACGTGGGGGGCGATATCACCGCCGGCATGGCCGCCTGCAATATGGATACGGACGAGCGGGTGCGGCTGCTGATCGACGTGGGCACCAACGGCGAAATGGCCCTGGCCGCGGGCGGGCGCATTTACTGCCTTTCCACCGCCGCGGGGCCGGCGTTTGAAGGAGCCCACATACAATGCGGCATGGGGGGCGTGCCCGGCGCCGTGTGCCGGGTGACCGCCGAAGGCGTGCAAACCGTGGGCGACGCCCCGCCCGCCGGCATTTGCGGTTCCGGTTTGCTGGACGCGGTGGCGCTGATGCTGGCCCAAGGCGCGGTGGACGAAACCGGCTATCTGGAAGAAAACTTCCCCCTCACGCCGGACGGCGGCGTATATATCACCCCCGGCGATATCCGGCAGATACAACTGGCCAAATCGGCCATTCGCTCGGGCGTGGAACGGCTGATGGAACTGGCCCGGGTGACCCCCGACGAGGTGGACGAAGTGCTGTTCGCCGGCGGATTCGGTACCCGCATACGGCCCGAAAGCGCGGCCGCCGTGGGGCTGATTCCCCCGGCTTTGGCCCCCAAATGCCGAGGCGTGGGCAACACGGCCGGGCAAGGGGCGGTGCAAGCCGCGTTAGACGAAAATTTTCGTGACCGGCTGCTGGCTCTGCCCGCCATGTGCCGGTATTTTGAACTTTCGGGCGACGAGCGGTTCAACCAGTTATTTATGGACAATATGCTGTTTGAGATAGGAGAATAACAAAAATGCGTACTGTATTGGAACAATCGGCGGTAAACGGCAGCGCCACCGGCTTTATGCTGGTGAAAAGCTGTGAAAAAAAAGTGTCTTCCAAAAAGTCCCCTTATTTGGACATGGTGCTTGCCGACAAGGGCGGCGAAATAGCCGCCAAGTTGTGGGATTACACCCCCGACCGCCACGGCGAATTCGGCCCGGGCGACATTGTGAAGGTGAAAGGCTCCGTTGACGTGTGGAACGGCGCCCCCCAACTGCGGGTGGAACGCATTCGCAGCAAAATGAGCACCGACCCGGTATCGGTAGACGATCTGGTGGCCGGCACCCCCATTGCCCCCCAAACCATGCTGGAGCGCATCCACGCCGCCATCAACGCTTTTGAAAACCGGCAGCTGGCCCGGCTGGTGCGGGCGCTGGTAGACAAAGCGGGCGACGCCTTTTTGCAGGATTCCGCCGCTGTGCGCATGCACCACACCATGCGGGGCGGGCTGATCTTTCACACCTATTCCATGCTGCGGGCGGGCGGCGCCCTGTGCGACGTGTATCCCTTTTTGAACCGGGATCTGGTGCTGGGCGGCATTATTGTGCATGACCTGGGCAAGCTCAAAGAGATCCGCTATGCCCCCACGGGGCTGGCCACTGAATACACCCCCGTGGGCAACATGACCGGCCACCTGGTGGGCGGCGCCATCGACATTGCCCTGACCGCCAAAGAACTGAACATAACCGACGAATGCGTGGTGCTGTTGGAACACATTGTGCTGGCTCACCACGAAGTGCCGGAATTCGGCAGCCCCGTTGCGCCCATGTTCCCGGAAGCCCAGGTGGTGGCCACGGTGGACAAGCTGGACGCCGAACTGTTTGAAATGCTGGGCGCCATGAGCGGCGTGGAACAAGGTGCCTGCACCGCCAAGGTGTGGGGGCTGGACCGCAAACTGTATCGCCACGGGCCGGATACCGAGTACCGCCTGGCCGACCCGGACAGAAAGGACTGACGCGCCCGTTATGAAGACCATTCGCTTTTATTTGGCCCTGTGGGCGGCCAAGGCGGCGGGGCTGGCCCTGCGGCTGCTGCGGCGCAACGCCAGTTACACCCCGGGCGTGATCGCCCTGAAGCTGTGTCCGGACTATCTGTCCCGCATTCAAAAGCCCCAAACCATGGTGGGCGTAACCGGCACCAACGGCAAAACCACCGTTTCCAATTTGCTTTCCGACCTGCTGGCCGACCGGGGGGTGAAGGTGCTTTCCAACCGGTTTGGCAGCAACATTTTGGGGGGCATCGCCACGGTGCTTACCCAGGGCGTGAGCCTGGGCGGCAAGTGCGGCTATCCCATGGCCGTGCTGGAAATGGACGAGCGCTCTTCCCGGTTGGTACTGCCCTACGTGCAGCCCGATTACATGGTTTGCACCAATCTGTTCCGGGACTCCTTCAAACGCAACGCCCATTCGGAATACATTCAAACCATACTAAAGAAAAGCATCCCCGCCAAAACAAAACTGGTGCTCAATGCGGACGATCTGATCGCCTACGGCTTAAAGGGCGAACACGAGTGCCTCACCTTCGGGGTGGCGCCGCTGGCGGGCGAAACGGAAATTCGGGACAATATTATCCGCGACGTGGTGACCTGCCCGGTGTGCGACCACATTCTCACCTGGGATTTTTGCCGCTATAACCACGTGGGTCGGGCCCATTGCGAACACTGCGGCATGGCTTCCCCCACGCCCGATGTGGAGGCCCTGGCGGCAGACCCCGCCGCCGGCACCATGACGGTGGCTTTCGGCGGCCAGCCCCACACGCTGCCCCTGCCCGGCGGCAGTATAACGGACATTTACAACACCACGGCGGCGGCGGCGCTGTTGACCGCCCTGGGCTGGACCCCTGCCGAGGTGGCGGACTCCCTGAGCCGGTGCGGCATTGTGAAAAGCCGCTACAACGAAACGGCGGTGGGCCGGCGCAAGGTGGTCATGTATCTGGCCAAGGGGCAAAACCCGGTGGCCTGCTCCCGCGTGTTTGACACGGTGCGCCGCGCCCCCGGCCGCAAGGCGGTGCTGATCATAAACGAAGACCACGGCGACGCGGCGGTTTCGTCGGAAAACATCGCCTGGCTGTATGAAACCGATTTTGAATTTTTGCGGGACGACAGCATTGTGCAGATCGTAGCGGGCAGCGTGCGCTGCCAGGACTACAAGGTGCGGCTGCTGCTGGCCGGCGTGGCTCCCGAAAAGCTGGCCACCTGCCCCGACGACGCGGCCGCCGCCGACCTGCTGGATTACGAAGCGGCGGATACGGTGTATATTCTGTATGATCTTTACACCTACAAGCAGGCGGTGCAGGCCAAAAAACGCCTGCTGGCCCGCATGGAAGGAGGCGACCGGGCATGACCGTTGAAATACTGTTTGGCGAATGGTGCAACCTGTTTGGCGACAGCGGCAACGTGCGGTTTTTGCAGCAATGCCTGCCCGAAGCCGAATTTGTGCACACCTCTCTTACCCAACGGCCCCGCTTTGCCGACGCAGCGCCTGATCTATTGTATATGGGCCCCATGAGCGAATCGGCTCAGATCAAGGTGATCGCCGCCCTGCGGCCCCACCGGGATCGGCTGGCGGAACTGATAGACCGGGGGGTGCCCATGCTGTTTATCGGCAACGCCTGCGAGGTGCTGGGCCAGGTGATTGAAACGCCGGACGGCCGGGTGGAAGGCCTGGGCCTGCTGCCCTTTACCGCAAAGCAGGAAATGATAAAACGCTATAACGGTCTTACCATGGGCACGTTTGAAGGCATAACGGTGATGGGTTTTCGCAGCCAGTTCACCTTTGGCAAGCGCACCGGCCCCTGCGACGGCTTTTTAAAGGTGACCCGCGGCGCCGGCTTGGCCCCCGGCGACCCCTGGGAGGGTTTTCGGGTGAAAGAATGCATCGGCACCTATTTGCTGGGGCCGATTCTGGTGGTGAATCCCGCCTTTACCCACTGGCTGCTGGGCCGCATGGGCGCCGACCGTCCCCTGCCCTTTGAAGCGGAACTGCAAAAGGCTTACGACCTGCGCCTGCGGGAATTCAACGATCCCAAAGTGAAGTTTTAAAAGCAAAAACAAAAAGCCCGCGTGTCCTTAAGAACACGCGGCAAACGATGTGTTCCGCTGGCAGCGGAACGTGATGTACAGATACCGGATAAGAAAAACCGACTGATTATTATATCAGTCGGTTTTTCTTTAAGTGCGCGTTTTATTGTTCGGCGGCGGGATCCAGCGCAACGATCTGCATTTCCAAATAGGGTATGATCGTTTTCAGCATGGCGTCCATGCCTTCCGCGTCGGCCCTGCCTGCGTAATGGAAGAAAAACGGCCGCCGCAAATTGCCGGCGTTTGGCATATGCGCTTGCTGTTTGATCCACCCCCGGCCTTCGTACATTGTGCCCGTTTGCCCGCTTTCGTCGGTATAGTTTTTGCAAACATGATGATATCCTTCCACCAGGCGCGTTCCGTTTTCATTTTTCCAAAAAAACGACGTGTCATCTATGGCGTCCGGATCGATCTCCACGGGCGACTCTGCGTATTCTCTGTAATAGCTTTCTATCCATAACGTCAAATTAACAGATTCGGTCTCGTATGTAAAAAAGTACGTAAGCCGTTTTTGCGGCAAATTGAGCTGAACATGCGTCAGCTTAACGTTTTCCACGTTTTCCGCCAGGGCCAAAGCCGGACAGCAATACCGGATCTTGCCGTCAACCGTCCACGCTTCGATTACTTGCGCCGGATAATGAAACCTTTCGTAATCGGCGTCGACGAACGGGTATTGCGAACGGCTGCCCATCAGCCATTGTTCCATCACCTGCAGATCGGGAAAAGTGATGGCAGGCTCTAACACGCATCCGCTGCGCGCGGCACTCATTTTCCATAAAGGCTTTTGCGGCGCGGCGGCCTGCTGCGCCGGTTGAGAAGCGGGCTGCGCCGCACCGGAAGACGCAGTCGCCGTTTGTTTGGGCGCCTTCGCCGCGGTCGACTTGGCCGGTTGGCTGCTTGCCGCGGCAGACGCCGGGGCCGGCGTTGTGCTTGATGGCGCGGGCGCGTTGTCGGCCGGGCCGCTTTCGGGTTCGGCGTTTTCGGTCGCCGGGGCGCTTTCGGCATAAGCGGCTGCCGCTTCGATCGTCGACCCCTCCGCCGCCGGTTCGGTTTTGGCCACCGGCGTCCCCGTTTGCGCGGGCGTTACCGCTGCGCCGGTCGACCCGCAGCTCACCGCCATGCAAAGGACCAGCAATAAAGCAGAGAACAGGATCATGTGCTTTTTCATATTTGGTTTCTCCTCATTTTGTTTTTAAACGGTTGTTTTGGCATTAAAAAAATGCTTTCACCCTTTATACGTTTGAAAACGCAAAATGACTCACCAAAAATGCAAAAAAATTGAAAAATTTTTATTTTTTGTATTTTTCGCGCCCCTTCGGGCATACCAGCAAGGAAGAAAGGATGGTATGTTATGGGGTTTTTGGCAACCTGGTTTCATTCCCGCCGGCGGCGGGTGCGGGGCGTGAGTTTTGTGCTGGCGGTGGTGGTGGCGCTGGCGGGCGGCGTGGCAGTGAGCGCCGCGGCGGCGGCCCGCTATCGCACCCGGCTTGCCTACACCTATGAACGGGGGCTGGCGGAACTGAACGAACAGTTGGACGCGATGCAGGTGAGTTTGACCAAGGGGGTTTACGCTTCCACGGCGGCGGGGGCCAACCGGTTAGCCATGCAGTTGTGGCAGCAGGCGGGCGCCGCCAAAACCTGCCTGACCCAACTGCCGGCCTATGGGGCGACGCTGGACAACGTGTACCGGTTTTTATCGCAGGTGGGCGAATACGCCCTGACCCTGGCCCGCCAGCTGCAGGAGGGCCGGCCCCTGACCAAAGAGCAGCTGGCCACCCTGCAAGCCCTGGGCAAAACCGCCCGCACCCTGGCCGACGGCTGTGGGGCTTTGAGCGAAGATATGAACCGCCAAAACGGCTGGGAGGACCGGATGCAGGCGCTGGATGGCCCGGGCGACCGGGCGCAGACCGACAGTTTATTTGCCAGTTTGAAGCATTTGGATGAATCCATGGGCGACTTTCCCACGCTGCTGTATGACGGGCCGTTTTCGGACCATTTGCTGCAGCCGGAGCCCCTGCTGATACGGGATCTGGCGCCGGTGAGCGAAGCCGACGCCCGCCGCACCGCCGCCGCCGTGATGGGCTTGCAGGCGGACGCTCTGCCGAAGGCGACGGCCCAGGCGCACGGCGCCATGCCCTGCTACGTTTACACCGTCCAAAACGCCACCGCCGCCGTTACCCAGCGGGGCGGCGTGGTGAGCTATTACGAAAAAGAACGGCCGGTTGAAAACGCCGCCCTGACCGCCGAGCAATGCGTGCAGGCGGCCGCCGGTTATTTGCAGGGGCGCAAGCTGGGCGCGTTTAAGGACAGTTATTACGCCGTTAGCGAAGGGGTATGCCTGGTAAACTTCGCCTTTATGCAAGACGACGTGGTGTGCTACACCGACCTGATCAAGGTGGGGGTGGCCATGGACACGGGCGAGATCGTGAGCTACAACGCCCAGGGCTTTATTATGAACCACACCCGGCGGGATCTGCCCGCCCCCGCCAACACGGCGGAAGAAGCCCGGGCGGTGCTTTCGCCCCTGCTGACGGTGCAAAAAACGGCAAAGGCCGTGATCCCCCTTAACAGCCGCAAGCCCCGGCTGTGCTATGAATTTTTGTGCACCGGCGCCAACGGTGACACGCTGCTTGTTTACGTGAACGCCGACACGCTGCAGGAGGAAGAACTGCTGCTGCTTTTACAGACCGACGCCGGCACCCTGACCATTTGATATGCGCGCACAAAAGGATTGACAAAACCCCCGTTTGCAAGGTATAATAAAGTAACTTGAAAAAGACGGAGGTCATCCTTATGAAAAAATTTGTTTGTCCCGTTTGCGGTTACGTTCACATCGGCAACGAACCCCCCGAATTTTGCCCCCAATGCAAAGTGCCCGGCTCCAAATTCCGTGAGCAGAGCGAAGAAAAAACCTGGGCGGCCGAACACGTGGTAGGCATTGCCAAAGACGTGGATCCCCGCATTATCGAAGGTCTGCAAGCCGATTTTCGCGGCGAATGCTCCGAAGTGGGCATGTACCTGGCCATGGCGCGGGTCGCCCATCGGGAAGGCTATCCCGAAATCGGACTGTATTGGGAAAAAGCCGCCTATGAAGAAGCCGAACACGCCGCCAAATATTGCGAACTGTTGGGCGAACTGGTGAGCGATTCCACCAAAACCAATCTGGAAATGCGGGTGGACGCCGAAAACGGCGCCTGCGCCGGCAAAACCGCCCTGGCCAAGCTGGCCAAGGAACTGGGGCTGGACGCCATTCACGACACCGTGCATGAAATGGCCCGGGACGAGGCCCGCCACGGCAAAGCCTTTAAGGGTCTGCTGGACCGGTATTTCAGCTGATAACGACCAAGCAAAACGGAGCACAAAAAGCCCCTGCCTTCAAAATGAAGGCAGGGGCTTTTTGCAACAACGTTTGAACGCGCTAAGCCGCTAAAAACAGCCGAAAATAACAAGCAGACCGACACGGCGGCCTGCTTGTTAAAAAGATCGGAAACGGAAAATCGCTATTTCTTTTTGTATTCGATCACGTCGCTGATGCTGCAGCCGAGCGCGTCGCAAATACGTTCGAGAACATAACTGTCATACCGGATAACTCGGTTTTTGTAATAATTGTCGACAATTTGGTACTGAACGCCGGAGCGTTTAGACAATTCATACCGACTGATACCGCGCTTTTCCAGCAGCTTATCCAACGAAATACGAATCATGGGAATCACCTCTCTGTGTATTTTACCGAAGATATAGCAGGCTGTCAAGCCTTTTATATAAGTAGATAGTGAAATAATTCACAATAACTACATATACTTGGAGCAAGCAAGAAAAGCCACTATATATAGACGTGAAAAACCGCGAGTAAACCTTCGAAAACAGTTTATAATCATTTGATCGTTAAAAAAGTGTCAATTTAATCCGTCAAAACGTGGGTCATCAATGCGGCGTCGTCCGGCGGATCCCGATAAAAGCCGGGGCGCACGCCGTCGCTGACGTAGCCCAGCGAACGGTACAGCGACCGGGCGGCCGTGTTGCCACAGCGCACTTCCAACTTAACGGCCGTGACCCCCCGGGCGGCGCAGGCGTTTTCCAGCCGGCGCATCAGGGCGGTGGCAACACCCCTGCCCCGACACGGTTCGGCTACCGCCAGATTATTCACAAAGGCTTCGGGCGGCACCAGCACGGCCGAAACGTAACCGACCGGACTTGCTTGCCGCAAAGCCACCAAAAAACAGCCCGCCGGTTTGCGTATTTCGGTTAACAGGTTTTCCGCCGTCCAGGGATGGGCAAAGTAGGCGGTCTCCAGCGCCAGCAAGGCGGGCAAATCGTCTTCCTGCGCCGGACGTATCACAAACGGTTGCGCATGCATGGCGTTATCCTTTCGCGTCGTACCAGGTGCGGCCGATGTGGGCGTCTACCACCAGGGGTACCCGCAAATCGGCGGCCTGTTCCATTTCCTGCCGCACAATGGCCAGCACCGCCTGCGCTTCAGCTTCGGGCGCTTCCACAATCAGTTCGTCGTGCACCTGCAATATCAGCCGGGCGGCCATGCCGTTTTGCCGCAGGCGCTGATGCACCCGCACCATGGCGATTTTTATGATATCGGCCGAAGTGCCCTGCACCGGCATATTGCGGGCTACCCGCTCGCCAAAAGCCCGGGTAACGGCGTTTGAAGCCCGCAGTTCCGGCAAATATCGCCGCCGACCCAGCAGGGTGGAAACGTAGCCGTCCGCCTTAGCCCGCTCTACCACGCGCTGCATATAGGCGGCCACGCCGGGATAAGTGTTCATGTATTGCTGAATATACTGTTTGGCCTCGCCAAACGAAATGCCCAGGTCCACCGAAAGCGAGTAGGCGCCGATGCCGTACACAATGCCGAAATTCACCGCCTTGGCCCGGGAACGCATAAGGGGCGTTACCAGTTCGGGCGGCATGTGAAACACTTTGGCGGCGGTGGAGGTGTGAATGTCGCCGCCTTCGGCAAAGGTGCGGATCATGGCTTCATCGTTGGCCATGTGGGCCAGCACCCGCAATTCGATTTGAGAATAGTCGGCGTCTACCAGCACACAGCCGGGGGCCGCCGTAAAAAACCGGCGAAATTCCCGGCCGTTTTCCCGCCGCACGGGAATGTTTTGCAGGTTGGGTTCGGAAGAGCTGATGCGGCCGGTGCGGGTTTCGGTTTGGTGGAAAGTGGAACGCACCCGGTCGTCCGCCCCCCGCACGGCCAGCAGGCCGTCAACATAGGTCGACTTGAGTTTGGCCAGTTGGCGGTATTCCAGCAGTTGTTCCACCGCCGGATGGGCATAGCGCAGTTCCTCCAGCACTTCGGCGCTGGTGGAAAAGCCGCTTTTGGTTTTTTTCTTGGCGGGCAGGCCCAGTTTCACAAACAGCGCCTCCCCCAGTTGTTTGGGCGAATTGAGATTAAATTCGTAACCCACCGAATCGTAAATGCCGTGCACCAGCCGGTCTATTTGCTCCTCCAGCCGCTTGCCGTAGGCGATCAGATCATCCCACACCACCAAAAAGCCGTCTTGTTCCATGTCGGCCAGGGTGTGCGCCAGGGGGATCTCCACGTCGGTCAGCAAGGCGGTTTGGCCGTCCTGCTCCAACCGGCGAGCCAAAGCGTCGCACAGCGCAGGCAGATCGGCCGCCCATTGGGCCAGTTGGGCCAGGTCTTCGGGCGGGTCGGCCACAGGCCGGCGAGCAGGCAAATATTCCTGCATGAGACGAGACAAAGAATAATCGGTGGCCGAGGGATTTTGTAAATAGGCCGCCAGCATGGTATCAAAGGCGGGATGCGCGATGGTAAGGCCCCGGTGAAAGGCCCCTTTCAAATCGTGGGTAAACAGCAGGCCGTCGGCCGGCAGAGCGGCTATGTCGGCGGCGTTGTGATACACATACACTCCGTTCGGCAGGCACACGGCGGCGGCTTCATCCTGCCACAGCACATAGCGTTTTTCGGGCAGCGGGGTCGGCAGGGGCGCGTCTACCCGGCAGGGCAGCGCTTCCTCTTTTGTTTGAACGGCGGCCGCCGGCGCAGGTGAAACGGGCTGGGCCGTCAACCCTAACCGGTCGATAATTTTGAACAGTTCCAGCCGGGCCAGCTTGGCGGCCAGGGGCTGGGGGCGCATGGCGCAGCCCATCAGGTCCGCCACCGTCGCGCTCAACGGCACGTCCCGCACAATAGCGCCCAACCGGTAACTGAGAAAGGCGTTGTCCCGGTCGGCTTCCAGTTTGCGGCGCAAGGTATCGCGTATGGCGGGGGAATCCAAATGATCGTAGACTCCCTGCAGGCTTTCAAACTGCGCAATGAGCGAAAGGGCGGTCTTCTCCCCCACCCCGGCCACGCCGGGAATGTTGTCGGACGCGTCCCCCATCAGAGCTTTCACGTCGATGAGCTGGGCCGGCGTAACGCCTTTGGTTTCGGCGATCAGCGCGGGGGTGTATTCCGTTAAATCGGGCTGGCCCATTTTGGTGGCGGCCAACAGCACATGGGTGCGGTCGGTCACCAGCTGCAGGCTGTCACGGTCGCCGGTGGCCAGCACGCAGTCATAGCCTTCCTGCTCGCAGCGGGCAGCCAGCGTGCCTAAAATATCGTCCGCCTCATACCCCTCCTGCTCCAGCACGGTCACGCCCAGGTCGGGCAGCAGGTCTTTGAGCAGGGGCATTTGCATAGCCAATTCGTCCGGCATGCCCTTGCGGCCGGCTTTATACTGGTCATACATTTTATGCCGGAAAGTGGGCGCGCGCAGGTCAAACGCCGCAACGATCCCATCGGGCGCGGTCTGCTCTTTTAGTTTAAACAAAATATTCAAAAAACCGTAAATGCCGTTGGTGAACACCCCATCCTTGGTGGTGAGGGCGCGAATGCCGTAAAAAGCCCGGTTTACAATGCTGTTGCCGTCTAATACCAGCAATTTCATAGCGGTGTGCCTCCGTTTTGCGGTCTAATGCCGTTGTTACGGTAAGTATACCACATTCCCGGCCGGTTGTGTGGCTTTTTTGCAAAAAAATAAGTGAAACTGTATTCATTGACAAAGGCCGTTGCTTCCTGTATACTAAATTAGTAACCCGATGATTGCGGTGATCGTGATCACGTTAGGAGGTTTTTTGTCATGAAACGCTGTTTTGCTATAATGCTTGCGCTGGCGGTGCTGTGCGCTTTGTGGGCGCCCGCCACCGTGCTGGCCGCCGAAGCCGACACCGTGAGCGTGGTGGAGATCGGCGGTCTGGAGCCGGTGGTGGCCGGCCAATATGCCCTGCCCATCAATGCGCAAACACTTTCGGTAGCGGCTAACGCGGCCTATTACGTAGAATCCGGCCAATTGCAATGGCGCGGAGAAAACGACGCCGCTATCACCGACCACAACTATACGTTCGAAGCCGGCTGCCAGTATTCGCTCATGCTCGCTTTTCGCATCAAAAACGGCTCCAACGCCCGGTTTTCACCCACGGCCAAGTTGGTACTGCAGCGGCAAAACACCGCCGCTTACACTTCGTATGTGCTGCAATGCACCGGCGACCGTGTGGTGCTGCGTGTGGTGTTTACGGTGGCCGGCAGCCGGCAATATCCCGCTGTTGCGTCCTTGTCTCTTTCCGGCCTTACCCTGCCCCGGGAGGGCGACCTGCCCGATACCGACGTGAGCATGTTATACGCCAACGCCCGGGTGGAAAGCGTTTCCTGGGACGGCCCCTTGAACGGCGGCCGCTTTGCCGGCGGACAGATCTACACCGCCAACGTGCGGGTGCTGGCCAGCGCGCAGTACGATTTTTCCGCTTCTTTGGCCGCCTATATGGACGGCCGGCCGGCTGACGCGATGCAGCCTTATACCAGCGGCAGCCGCAAAGGCATGAACCTGAAGTTTGTGTTTGCGGTGCCTAACCGGGCCCAGATCGGCCGGGTGCAGCTGCAGGGTCTGCCCCATCCCTATGCCTGCGAACGGGGCGAAACGGTGCGCGCTTCCCAACTGACGGTGACGGACAGCGTGTATAAACTGACCGACGCCACCCTGCAATGGAATTACATCAGCGACCGGCAGCCCTGTTTTTTGTATCACGTAGATACCACCATGGATCTGACCTTTGCCGTGACCGACAACGGCTATAAATTCACCGAAACCTGCGGCCTGACCTTGATCGATTTTGAGCCGAAGGATTATACGGTGCAGACCCTGAAACAGTCGAACGACACCATCACCTTCCGCCTGCACGTGCTGCCCGGTTTTCGGCCGGGGGCCGGCGGCAGTGAAAACGATCCCGCCGTGTGCACCGACTACCGCAACCTGAAAGGGGCGCTGGAAGACCCGGGCTTGCGCTATGTGCAGCTTAACCGGGTGGGCACCGGCACTTCCGAAATAAGCCGGTTAGACCCGGCCGGCAAAGAGTATGTGGCCATTCGGCAAGAGGGCGTGAAAACCCTGATTTTGCTGGACACGAACGAATTTTACTGCACCAGCCGGGACAAGACCCGTTTTCCGATCTACACCCACTTTATTCAAGTGCTGGGCACGCTGGACGTGAAAGGCAGCGGCCAGCTGATCTACCAGGGGCCGGGGGTCAACAGCAACGGCAATTATAACAGTTTGTTTTATAATTCCGGCAATTTGACCATTCACGACGGCGTGACCCTTTCGGCATACACCTTGAAAGGCACCGGCGGTTTGGCCTGCAACGGCGTGGTGATCCATCAGGAAGGCGCCGGCAAAACCGTGATAAACAACGCCGTTTTGCTTGGCAAGACCACCCTGAACACCGAGCCTCCCGCCGCCGCCGTTATGGTGGCCAGCGGCACGCTGGAAGTGAACGGCGCCCGGGTGGAAAACCGGGTGATAGCCGGAAGCGGTGTAGACAACGTAACGGCCGGCAGCGCCGTTTATGTGAAAGGCGGCACCGCCCGCCTGCACGCCGGCACCTTTGAAGGGCTGCTGCTGCGCCCCGGCTTGACCCTGGCCGGCTGTGTGGACAGCGGCGCCTATGTGGCACGCAACGGCACGGCCGTAAACCCCGCCTACCTGAACGGCGCCGTTGACGGCGTGATCACCATTGCCCGGTATGTGGAGCAGGCGGACCTGCACGTCAATTTTCCCGTGGCTGACGAAAGCCCTTCCCTGCGGGTTTACAGCCCCCAAAACAGCGTGCTGGCCACCGACGTGGCCTGGTTTGACGCCACCGCCGACCGGGCCATGGGCTTTAACGATACCTTTACCGCCGGGCACGTTTACCGGGTCGTGCTGCAAATGCGGCCGGCGGCAGGCTACCGGTTCGTAACCAACGGCAACGCCACCGCCACGGCGTTTAAGGTGAACGACCGCGCCACGGCGGCCGAGCAGATTGCCGGCACCCCCGCGGCGGAAGGCTGCCGGCTGACCTATACGTTTGCCCCCTGCCCCTATTTGGTAAACCAGGTGGCCCTTACGCTGGCGCCGCCGCTGGCGGGCAATACCGCCGGCAGTACCGCAACGGTGGCCGACGGTCATTATCGGCTGTATCCCACCGACGCGGTGAGCTGGCGGGATGACACGGCGGGCCGTTCTATTGCCAACGGTACGCCTTTTGAAGCGGGCCATGTTTACACCGTGTTTATATGGGTACAGGCCGCCGATGACTATGAATTTGCGGTGGACGACCGGCTGGATCCGGCCATTACCGCCACCGTGAACGGTCAGGCCGCCATGGTGCGGCGGGCCTATGAACAAAGCGCCGACGAAGTGGTGGAGATCGTTTACACCTTTGAAGCCTGCACGGACCAGCCGTATATTACCGCGCTGGACGCCGCCGTGGCCCGGCCGGCGGTGGGCGGCTATGCCGACCGCACCGTGGCCGCCGGCAACAGCACTTATGCCGCCACACTGGTGCATTATGTAGTGAACGGGCAGGAAGCCCCGGCGGACTACGCCTTTACCTGGGGCGACAGTGTGAGCATTACGGTGGGCTTTGCCCCGGCGGCCGGATTCCGCCTGAGCGACACCGCCACCGCGACCGTGGCCGGACTGGAAGCACGCCCGGCCGGCGCCCAAAACGGCATGCGGCTTTACACCGTTACCATTGATTTGGGCGGCCAACCGCCTGTTAGCGTGGCGTACGGCGACGTGAACGACGACGGCAATATTGACGCCAAAGACGCCCTGCTGGTGTTAAAAGCCGCCGTGGGCAAAGCGACGCTTTCAAACGAACAGCAGCAGCGGGCCAACGTGGACGGCGACAACGCCATAAACGCCAAGGACGCCCTGCTCATTCTGAAACGGGCGGTGAACAAGATCGACCGGTTTCCGGTAGAAGGCTGATCCGCCCCGATACGCAAAAACGCCATTCGCTTTTCCGGCGAATGGCGTTCATTTTTATGTAACAGTTCACTGCACAAAATCCGAAATATCTTCGGCGGCTTGGCGCCGCTGTTTTAACTGCCCCATAGAAACCGTGTGTTCAATGTGCTTCCATTGGACCTTTTTGAACAGTGAAAGCAGTGAAATGGGCACGTAAGTAAGCATAAACACGGGAAACGTGAAGGCGTATAAGATCTTTTTGAACGGGGTGGTGTGGATCTTCCGCCATTCGGTGATAACGGTGATGAGGCCGATGAGGAAGAAGGAATTATACAGCGCCAGGCCCAGCCGCCCCAGAGCCAGCAGACAATACAGCAGGCTTTGCCCGGCCACGGCCGCCAGCACAATCAACACCACGTTCAACAGCACCGAAAGAATAGACAGCACATAGGCCGGCGCAATGTTCATAAACATGTCAAAGCAGGAAAAATTGCCTTTGAGCGCGCCTTTGAGCATGCGGCCGCCGTAACCCAAAACCACCTGCACGTAGCCTTTGGCCCAGCGCATACGCTGCCGCCAGGACTGGGCAAACGTAACCGGCTGTTCGTCAAACAATTCCGCTTGGGCGCAAAAGCCGATTTTGCGGCCCTGCACGATCTGGCAGGCGGAAAACTCAATATCTTCGGTGAGCATATGAAAAGGCCAGTCGCCGATCTCTTCGGCAATTTGCCGGCTGAACATAAAGCCCGTGCCCGAAACCGCGCAGCTGACCCCCAGCAAATGGCGGGCGTGGTTCAAATAGCGGCTTTCACGCAAAAACCACAAGGCGTTGCCGGCGCTGATCCAACTGTCACCGAAATTTTTGCTGTTGCGGTAACTGGTAACGACCAGATAGCCCTGAACAAAGGTGCGATTCATTTGCTCAATATAATCGGGCCGCAGCACGTTATCGGCGTCAAACACAAAATAGCCGTCAAACCCGTCGGGATAGTCTTGCTGCAAGTGGCGCAGTAACGCCTGCAGCGCGTACCCTTTTCCCACCTGTTCCCTGTTTTGCCGTTCATACACCAAAGCCCCGTGTTCCCGCGCCACCTGCGCGGTGCCGTCGGTGCAGTTGTCGGCCATCACAAAGGGATGGATGAGGGCGGCGTCGTAAGTCTGGGCGCGCAAACTGTCCAGCAAATCGCCAATGACCACTTCTTCATTGCGGGCGCAAATGAGCACGGCAAAGTTATTGCGCCGGTCGGTGGGCGGGGGCAGCTGTTTGTTGCGCCGCGCCATGGCCACGGGAATATAAACGAACTGATAGGCATAACAAACCAAAAAAACAACAGCGATCGCGCTATCTACAATATGCAATATCTGAACAAGGTCCATATCGTTAACGCCTCACAAAAGCAGTATTCAGCAAGGATAAACCATAAGCAATAGTATTATAGCATAAACCCGGTATAAATCAAGCCAAAAATAATATTTCGTCGTTTTTTGCCGCAAAAAAAGCCGGGCGCTAAGCCCGGCATATGAATAAAACGGCTGGTTTATATCAGCGGCACGGTGTCGCCGTTTACCACCACGCGGTAGCCCTTTTCATAATCGGGCACATACGTGTAATAACTCACGTAGTCGGTAGAAGCCGTGCTGCCGTTAAGGGTGAGAAAGGTCGAATTTTTGGAATCAGACAGTTCAACGGGCTGGCCGCTGCGGGTGTGCACCGCCACAAACACGTCCCCCGAAGGCACGTGGCGATACACGTTGATGCGCACGTCGCCATGGCGCTTAACGGGAATGGCTTCCAGGTCCCAACTGCCGCCCAGCTGCCAGCCTTTTTCGGTTTTGGGCACCGCCCAAAAGGTGGCTTTTTGGGGATCGCCTTCGGCACACACCACCAAATCGCAGGCATGGCCTTCCACCACGCAGGAAGCGGCCGGCTCCAGCAAATTGGAATAATGATAAGACGCTTCGGCCGAGGGGAAGGAGAACAGCACCGTTTCCACCCGGGCGAAGGAAAGCCCTATCGCCAGCGCGGCGCACAGCAGCAGCACCAGCACGATGCGCCCGAATTTGCGGCCTTCCGACCGGCAGATGAGCACCGTTAAAAACACAAACAACGCGGCGGCCAGCGCCACACGCAGCAACACAAACAAAGCCGTTCACCATCCTGTTAAGATCCGGCCCGGAGCCGTTCGGTTATGATTATAGCAAACTGCATAGCAAATGTAAAGCAAAAAACCGGCCGAAACGGAACTATCGGTCGGTTTTAAGCAAAAAATTATTGGCCCAGCTGGTTGCGAATAAAGGTGGGCACCTCTTCGGGCGCCATATCCAGCGCCAGCGAAAATTCGTCATACAGCAGCCGTTCGGCTTCCCGCAGGCACCGTTCATCGTCCACCCGCAGGCGCTTGCCGTGTTCCCGCAGGGCCAGCAGCCGTTCATACAGGGTTTTGATCACCGCGGCCATGGTTTGCCGGTCGGCCGAAACAAAACTTTCCCGATACCGCCGCTTGCGCTCCTGATCGTCGGGGATCCAGCAGTCGGGCAGCCCGGGCAGGCTTTGAATAATGGCCATCACCTGGCTGCGGGACAGCACCGGCATCATGCGCCCGGCCAGGGTGGGATTGTTGACCGGCACGTATACGGTGGAGCGGGCGTCATGCACCGGCCGCAGCACGTAATAAGTCTCTTCTTCGCCCCCGACCACCCGGGTCTGGGTCCGGTCGATCCGGCACACGCCGGCCGTGCCGTAGCGCACGGTATCGTTCACGCTGAACATGTTGCCGCTCCTTTCCTGCCGCCATAAAAACAGCGCAAGCCCATGATCTGGACTTACGCTGTTCAGCCGCACGATACTATGGTTATTATAGCAAAAAAGGGCGAAAAAGTCAAGGACCAAAACCCGGCTTTTTTGCTTTTGTCGGCCCAACAAAAGCGGCGCGCAAAAGGCCCTCTTGCAAAAAGAGGGCCCCGAAAAATGCGTTTTGTTACGGCGCGTCGGTAGAAGTAACGGTCCGGGCGGGGAAAGAATCGATTTTGCCCACGGCGTATTGCAAAATAAGCAATGCGTCTTTAGCGTCATACCTGCCGTCGTTGTTCGCGTCGATCACTTCACGATGCATACACACTTTGCCTTCGGCGCAATCGGGATAGAGCCACCAACCCCAAAAGCTAAAAACGCACGACCGCAAAACCCACAGTGCGTCTTTGGCGTCGATCACGCCATCGTGCACCACGTCGCCGGGCTCGATCGTCGGGTTTGGGCCCTGATGGGGGCCGTAGGCGCATACGACGCCTTCCATCGGGCACAGGATATTTCCGTCGGCGTCATAATAGAATATTTCGTCATGATGATCCGCATTGGCCCGCCGTTGGGCCAGCTCTTCCTCCCAATGCATCGGCGGTATCACATTGGCCGCAGCCGGCACGGTCAAGGCAATGGCCAGTATCACGCACGTCAACATAAGCTGCAGTTTTTTCATTGTTTTCACTCTCCTATATGATTTAACGGGCGCAGCCGATCAAAACATACATGCTCGGCACTACATTTACATAGTATCATAACGTCGCCGTGTTGTCAACCGATTTACAACCGTTCACCCTTTAAACGTATGAAACGGCAATTTTTCTCACCTTTTTTGCAAATTTTTTCAAAAAATTTTTTTTGCACGATCAAAAACGCCCTGCCGACACGGTTTTTGCCCGCAAGGGCAAAACTATTTTTATGATTTCTCTTTACTTTTGAACGGTTTTCCTTTATAATAACGCAGAGGAGTGTTGACCATGGAAAATATTGAACTGTGCCACTGCAAAAAAGTTACTTACGCCGACGTGGAGCGCGTGATGCACGAAGCCACCGACCTGGCCAGCGTTACCGCCGCCTTTGACGAAGTGCAGGCGGTCACCCACTGTTCCACCGGCTGCGGCGGCTGTCACGACAAGATCATGGACGTCATTTCCGACATATTACACTATTAAAAAGGAGGATGCCACATGAAATACGTTTGCAGCGTGTGCGGCTGGGAATATGACGAGGCGCTGGGCGATCCCGACAACGGCATTGCCCCCGGCACCAAATTCGAAGACCTGCCCGACGATTTTGTTTGTCCCCTTTGCGGCGTGGGTAAGGATGATTTTAACGAGGCGTAACGCCCGTTTCATCCGTTCTGATAACAAAGTGTTACTGCGTTAGAAGAAAAGCAACCAAAAACAAACGGTTCTTTGTCTTGTAACGGCAAAGGGCCGTTTATTTGGTTCGATAACAGAAAGAAGGAAGCATTATGTACAACCCCGCATCCTTAAAAGCGGAAGAATTTATTGACCATCAGGAGATTTTGGACACCCTGGCTTATGCCGACCAAAACAAGGAAAACTGGCCGCTGATAGACGGGCTGATCGCCAAAGCCGCCCTGCGCAAGGGGCTCACCCACCGGGAAGCTTCGGTGCTGCTGGCCTGCCGGGATGAAGAACGCCTGCAAAAAATATACGCCCTGGCCCGGCAGATCAAGCAGGATTTTTACGGCAACCGCATTGTGATGTTTGCGCCGCTGTATCTTTCCAACTACTGCGTGAACGGCTGCACCTACTGCCCCTATCACCTGAAAAACAAACACATCGCCCGCAAAAAACTGACCCAGGAAGAGATCGTGAAAGAAGTGACGGCCCTGCAGGATATGGGCCACAAACGGCTGGCCATTGAAGCGGGCGAAGACCCCAAAATGAATCCCATTGAATACATTTTGGAAAGCATCAAAACCATCTATTCCATTCAGCATAAAAACGGCGCCATACGCCGGGTAAACGTGAATATTGCCGCCACCACGGTGGAAAACTACCGCAAACTCAAAGAAGCGGGCATCGGCACCTATATTCTGTTTCAGGAAACCTACCACAAGGAAAGTTATGAGAAGCTGCATCCCACCGGCCCCAAGCACGATTACGCCTATCACACCGAAGCCATGGACCGGGCTATGGAAGGCGGCATTGACGACGTGGGCCTGGGGGTGCTGTTCGGACTGGAACTGTATCGCTATGAATTTGCCGGCTTGCTGATGCACGCCGAACACCTGGAAGCGGTACACGGCGTGGGCCCCCACACCATCAGCGTGCCCCGGGTAAAGCGGGCGGACGATATCGATCCCACCGAATTTGACGGCGGCATTGACGACGACACCTTTGCCAAACTCATCGCCCTTATCCGCATTGCGGTGCCCTACACGGGCATGATCATTTCCACCCGGGAAAGCGCCGCCGTGCGCGCCCGGGCGCTGGAACTGGGGGTTTCGCAGATCAGCGGCGCTTCCCGCACCAGCGTGGGCGGCTATTGCGAGCCCGAACCGGAAGACGAAAGTTCCGAACAGTTTGACGTGAGCGACAAACGCACGCTGGACGAAGTGGTGAACTGGCTGATGAAGCTGGGCTATATCCCCTCTTTCTGCACCGCCTGCTACCGGGAAGGCCGCACCGGCGACCGGTTTATGAGCCTGCTGAAAGCCGGGCAGATACAAAACTGCTGCCACCCCAACGCGCTGATGACGCTCAAAGAATATCTCATCGACTACGCCTCCCCCGAAACCAAAGCGATCGGCGAAAAACTGATCGAAGCGGAACTGAACAACATTCCCAAAGAAAAAGTGCGCCAGATCGCCCGGGACAATCTGCAAAAGATCGAGCAGGGCGTTCGGGACTTCCGCTTTTAAGGTGACGGTATGAGTATGCAGGACACCCCGCAGGGCGAGCGGGTACACATCGCCTTTTTCGGCCGGCGCAACGTGGGCAAATCCAGCCTGGTGAACGCCGTTACCGGTCAGGCGCTGGCGGTGGTTTCGCCCGTTGCCGGCACCACCACCGACCCGGTGACAAAAGCCATGGAACTGCTGCCCCTGGGGCCGGTGCTTATTATCGACACCCCGGGTTTTGACGACGAAGGCGACCTGGGCGCTCTGCGGGTGGAAAAAACCCGCCAGGTGCTGCGCAAAACCGATTTGGCGGTGCTGGTGGTGAAAGCCGACGAAGGCCTGACCCCCACCGACCGGCAGCTGCTGGCGCTGTTTGCCGAACGGGGCATTCCCCATTTGGTGGCCCGCAACCAGGCCGACCGGCTGGCCGACCCGCCGGCCGACGCGCAAACCGAATTGTATGTGAGCGCCAAAACCGGCGCGGGCGTGCAGGCGCTTAAAGAACGCATGGCCGCCGCCGTGCAGCCCCAAACGGCGCCGCCCCTGGCGGGGGATCTGGTGCCGGCCGGCGGGCTGGCGGTTTTGGTGGTGCCCATTGACGCCGCCGCCCCCAAGGGCCGACTGATTTTGCCCCAACAGCAGGTGATACGGGACCTGTTAGACGCCGGCGCCGGCGCGCTGGTTGTGCAGCCCGAAGGCTTGCCGGCCGCCCTGGCCGCCCTGCGGGAGCCCCCCGCCCTGGTGATAACCGACAGCCAGGTGTTCGGCCCCGTTTCGGCCATGGTTCCGCCTGCCGTGCCCCTAACCTCGTTTTCTATTTTAATGGCGCGGCACAAAGGCTTTTTGGAGCCGGCCGTTCGCGGCGCCGCCGCTTTATCCCGCCTGCAAAACGGCGACCGGGTGCTGATCGCCGAAGGCTGCACCCATCACCGGCAATGTGAAGACATCGGCACCGTAAAGCTGCCCCGCTGGCTGGGCGACTTTACCGGCAAAAAACTGGATTTTGCCTTTTGCTCCGGCGGCGAATTCCCGCAGGACCTGTCCCCTTACGCCCTGATGGTGCATTGCGGCGGGTGCATGCTCAACGCACGGGAAATGCTGTTTCGGGTGCAGCAGGCAGTGGGGCAAGGCGTGCCGTTTGTGAATTACGGCGTGGCCATCGCCCATATGCATGGTATTTTAGAACGGAGCCTGGCTCCGTTTCCCGCGTTACAACGCATTGTGAAAGGAGAATAAAACCATGGAAACCAGAGTGGCATTGCTGTCTATCATCGTAGACAACGCCGAAAGCGTAGAGGCGCTCAACGCCCTGCTGCACGAATACCGGCAGTATATCATCGGGCGCATGGGCCTGCCCTACCGGCAAAAAGACATGAACATTATCAGCGTGGCGTTAGACGCGCCCCAGGACGTGACCAGCGCCCTGTCCGGCAAGATCGGCAAGTTAGACGGTGTGAGCGCCAAAACCGTGTTTTCCAAACCCCTGGAATAAAAAGGCCGCGAGGTGAATTATGCTTAACGTAACCAACCTGTCTTTTTCCGTTACGGTAGACGGCAAACGGCGGGACATTATACGGCAGGTGGATCTGACCGTGCCCGACGGCAAGCTGGTGGTGATCACCGGCCCCAACGGCAGCGGCAAATCCACCCTGGCCAAACTGATCGCCGGGATCGAAACGCCCACAGCCGGCCGCGTTATATTCAACGGCGAAGACGTGACCGCCCTGCCCATTCACGAACGGGCCCGGCGGGGCATTGCCTTTGCCTTTCAACAGCCGGTACGCTTTAAGGGCATTCGGGTGCTGGACCTGATCCGCATTGCCACCGGCAAATCTCTTTCGGCGGCCGACGCGTGCGAATATCTTTCGGCGGTGGGTCTGTGTGCGCGGGAATACATCGACCGGGAAGTGAACGCCAGCCTTTCGGGCGGTGAACTCAAGCGCATTGAGATCGCCACCGTGCTGGCCCGGGGCGCCGGCCTTTCGATTTTTGACGAGCCGGAAGCCGGTATAGACCTGTGGAGCTTTCAAAACCTCATCGCCGTGTTCCAAAAAATGCGGGCGAACATTCAAAACAGCTCCATTCTGGTGATCTCGCACCAGGAGCGCATTTTGAACATTGCCGACGAGATCGTGGTGCTCAAAGACGGCGCCATTGACCGGCAGGGCCCCCGGCAAGCAATTTTGCCCACCCTCACCGGCACGATGGATCTGGGCTGCCACAAACAAATGAACGCGCAAGGAGGCTGTGCGGGATGCTGAAGTTAGACGAAATTCAAAAGCGCCTGCTGCGGGAAGTGGCCGACCTGCACCAGGTGCCGGAAGGCGCCTATAACATCCGTTCCAACGGGCAGTCGGCCGGGCGACAGTCTACCGCCAATATCGAGATCACCTCCAAAACCGACGTGAGCGGGCTGGAAGTGCGCATTAAGCCCTTTACCAAAAACGAAAGCGTGCACATTCCCGTGGTGATGACCGAAAGCGGCATGAAAGAAGTGGTGTATAACGATTTTTACGTGGGCGAAGGCGCCGACGTGGTGATCGTGGCCGGCTGCGGGATCGACAACTGCGGCAATCAGGATTCCCAGCACGACGGGATCCACCGCTTTTTTGTGGGCAAAAACGCCAAACTGAAATATGTGGAAAAGCATTACGGCTCGGGCGAAGGCAGCGGCAAACGCATTCTCAATCCCGGCACGGAAGTGTATCAGGAAAAAGGCAGCACCGTGGAAATGGAAATGGTGCAAATTAAAGGGGTGGACGACACCAAACGCACCACCACCGCCCGCCTGGCCGCCGGCGCCAAACTGTTGGTGCGGGAACGGCTGATGACCCACGGCGAGCAAAACGCCGTGAGCACTTACGTGGTAACGCTGGACGGCCCCGACGCCAGCGCCGACGTGGTGTCCCGGTCGGTGGCGCGGGACAAGTCTTTTCAAAAATTCGACGCCAAGATCGTGGGCAACGCCCCTTGCCACGGCCACACCGAATGCGATTCCATTATTATGGACGAAGGCCGCATTCTGGCGGTGCCCGGGCTGGAGGCCAACCATGTAGACGCCGCCCTGGTGCATGAAGCCGCCATCGGCAAGATTGCCGGCGAGCAGATCGTAAAACTCATGACCCTGGGGCTGACCGAGCAGGAAGCCGAAGAGCAGATCATAAACGGCTTTTTGCAATAGCCTATACCCTGCCCCGGCAGGCCGGTCACGCGGTTTGCCGGGTTTCTTTTTCTTCCGTTTGTTAAAAGTTTATCAATTCGTTTTCGTAAAAATTCAACTAAATAAATTTTTTTGTTATTTTTTAGCACAATTTGCTTGACAAACCCGGCAAATCGTCTATAATGGTAGTAACGCCACCCATCGGGTGGGCAAAAAAACGGTGCGCCCGCGCGCATTCGTATGTTGGAGGTCTTTGCTATGTCCCGCGTATACAATTTTTCCGCCGGCCCCTCTATGCTGGCCGAATCGGTTTTGCAAAAAGCCGCCGCCGAAATGCTGGATTATGAAGGTTCCGGCCAGTCGGTAATGGAAATGAGCCACCGTTCCAAGGTGTATCAAGGTATTATCGACAGCGCCGAAGCCCTGCTGCGGCAGGTGATGAACATCCCCGACAATTACAAGGTGCTGTTTTTGCAGGGGGGCGCTTCCACCCAGTTTGCCATGGTGCCCATGAATTTAATGACCGGCAGCGGCAAAGCCGACTACATCATCACCGGCCAGTGGGCCAACAAGGCCTATAAAGAAGCCGCCCGCTACGGCAAAGCCCGGGTGGTGGCGTCTTCGCAGGACAAAACCTTTTCCTATATTCCCCAAACCAAACGGGAGGATTTTGACCCGCAGGCCGATTACGTACACATTTGCCTGAACAACACCATTTACGGCACCAAATACCCCGCCCTGCCCGACACGGGCGACGTGCCGCTGGTGGCCGATATTTCCTCCTGCATTTTAAGCGAGCCCATTGACGTGAGCCGCTTTGCCCTGCTGTATGCCGGGGCACAAAAAAACGTGGCCCCCGCCGGGCTGACCATCGTGATCGTGCGGGAAGACTTTTTGGGCCGGGCGATGGATATTACGCCCACCATGCTCAATTACGTGACCCACGCCGAAGCCGGCTCCATGTTCAACACCCCGCCCTGCTGGTGCATTTATGTGTGCAAGCTGGTGCTGGAATGGCTGCGGGATGAGATCGGCGGGCTGGAAGCGATGAAGGCCATCAACGAGAAAAAAGCCGGTATGCTGTATGACTTTTTAGACAGCAGCCGCCTGTTCAAGGGCACGGTGGAAAAGAACAGCCGCTCGCTTATGAACATCCCCTTTGTTACCGGCAACGAAGAGCTGGACGCCAAGTTTGTGAAAGAAGCCGCCGCGGCGGGCTTTGTGAATTTGAAAGGCCACCGCTCGGTGGGCGGCATGCGGGCGTCGATTTACAACGCCATGCCGGTGGAAGGCGTGGAAAAACTGGTGGCCTTTATGGCGCAATTTGAAAAGGAGAATGGCTGATGTTTCAAATCAAAACCTTAAATAAGATCTCCCCTTCGGGGCTTAACCGGTTTGATCCCGAACGCTACACTTACGGCGACGCCATTGAACAGCCGGACGCCGTGCTGGTGCGTTCGGCCGCCATGCACGACGCGGTGCTGCCCGACAGCCTGCTGGCCATTGCCCGGGCGGGCGCGGGGGTCAATAACATTCCCGTAGACGCCTGCTCTCAAAAGGGCATTGTGGTGTTCAACACTCCCGGCGCCAACGCCAACGCGGTAAAGGAACTGGTGCTGGCCGGGCTGCTGGTCAGTTCCCGCCGGGTAATACCCGCCATTGACTGGGCCAAAACCTTAAAAGGCAACGGCGACGAAGTGGGCAAGCTGGTGGAAAAAGGCAAAAGCGCCTTTACCGGGCCGGAAATTTTGGGCAAAAGCCTGGGGGTGATCGGTCTGGGCGCCATTGGCATTGAAGTGGCCAACGCCGCCAAAAGCCTGGGCATGACCGTGTTCGGTTACGACCCCTATCTTTCGGTAGACGCGGCCTGGCACCTGTCCCGGTCTATCCGCCACGCCACTTCGCTGAAAGATCTGTTTGCCAACTGCGATTACATTACCATTCACGTGCCCCTGACCGACGGCACCAAGCACATGATAAACGCCGAAGCCATTGAACAGATGAAAGACGGCGTGCGCATTCTCAACTTTGCCCGTGGCGGGCTGGTGGAGGACGCGGCGGTGATAGACGCGCTGGGCAGCGGCAAGGTGGCGGCTTATGTGACCGACTTCCCCTCCGACGCGCTCATCGGCGTAGACGGCGCCATTTGCATTCCCCACCTGGGCGCTTCCACGCCGGAATCGGAAGAAAACTGCGCTTCTATGGCGGCGGGCGAGCTCATCGACTTTTTGGAAAACGGCAACATTGTCAATTCGGTCAACTTCCCCACCGTTTCCTGCCCCCGGTCGGGCCAAATGCGCATTTGCATCATTCACCAAAACGTGCCCAACATGATCAGCCGCATTTCGGCGGTGATCTCCAACGGCACGGTGAACATTGAAAACATGCTCAACAAGGCCAAGGGCGATTTCGCCTACACCATTGTAGACATCAACACGGCGGTGCCCGCCAAGCTGGAGCAGGCGCTTATGGCCATTGACGGCATTATTCGCATTCGCGTGATCGCCTGACCCCGCACAGCACAAAACGGACCGGAAGAACGTCTTCCGGCCCGTTTTTTTATGGGCAAAAGGGCGCCCCGAAAATTTTTTTGAAAAAATTTGCAAAAAAGGTGAGAAAAATTGCCGTTTCATACGTTTAAAGGGTGAGCGACCGTGAAATCGGTTGACAACACGCCGACGTTATGATAATATGTAAATGTAGTGTCGAGCATGTATGTTTCGATCGGCTACGCACATCAAATTCATATAAAGGAGAATGATTTATGGTAAAACGTTTCGGTACCCTGTTTATCTGCTTGGCTTTGTTGCTACTGTATGGCAGTATCCCCGGTGCAGCGGCTGATAATCCACTGCTCGCGTTGTCGGCAGACGCGGCAGCCGTTGTGGCAAGCGGAGGCAACACGACTGTTCTGCCCGACTATGAAGATACCCCTAATGTGGTAAGTGTGGACAATGGCAACGGAACGCAAACGGTCTATATTTTCAATCAACCGGTGCGTGATTTAGCAGCCGTTACCACCGCGGGCTCCAGCACTACCACAACTGCCATTCAGGACGCTTTTGTGTCTTCTACTTTTCCATCTTTTAATTTTGGCTCTTATACGTACGCTTTTATCGGTAGCCATGCTACCTATGGTGTCTGTCGAGAATATGTTAAGTTTACAGGTCTATCCTCTTTAAACATCGACCAAGACCGGGTCATTAGTGCATATTATCATGCAGATATTATGTCTATGGTAACATATCCAACTGCTGAAGTTTATTTTAACAGCGCCGATTGGAATGAGTCTACAATTAACTGGAACAACAAGCCCGATTATAGCACATCTGAAATATTAACGAGATTAAATATGGTTGACTATCACAATAATGCTACACAGGTTAGCGATTTCTACATCACACGTGCTGTTAAAGGGTGGTTACAAGGACTGCCAAATTACGGTGTTATGATAAAAGACCGTGATGATAGTTTTCAAGTTAAGTTAGCAACGCACGAGTCAAGCTCAGCATTATCCTATTTAGCCATTTCTTATTATACAACCAACGACAGCAGTTATATTTCTACACCATCTTCCTCTTCTCGTTATGGTACAAAGGGTATTATATCTGGGCAGAAGTATTATGTTTATAACAAAAAAAGCGGAAAGTTTTTGGGCGTTTCTACTGCTTCGGCTGGTTCTTCGGTAATACAACAAAACTATACAGGCGCTGCAACGCAACAATGGCAAATGAATTATTCTTCATCTGGTGACTATTATAGATTAAAACTGGTTGCACTGCCGCAAAGTAATAGCCCATTATACCTGCAAGTTAACGGTACGGTAGCAAGTTCAAATTGTGTTTTAAAAACAGCTGTTTCTGGAACAGGGAATAACCAACGCTGGCGAATCCAGAGAAACTGGGACGGTAGTTATCGATTGCAAACACTACTTAATGTAACTTATGCAGCGTCTGTTTTTGGAGCATTAACTAGTGCTGGCGCTCTTTGTTGTATCAACCCACATACAGTGGATTTTGCTATGGAAGATGATTGGACGATTGTCCCGGTGAACAAAGGTTCTGCGTCTTTATATTCGTTCAACATGAATATAAACACTACTACTCTTGTTCCACAAATGCAGACATTTCTGAATGGTATGGGCTATTCTGCTGTTCATCGACCGTCTACAACGACATCCTTTGAAACGGCTGGAGATGCCTATTCTCAACTTCAAACCGATTCAATTTTTGGTTTTTTTGGACATGGAATGAAAAGCCATCTGTGTTTTCAAAGTAGTGATTACGGCACAACATGGACTGACGAATCTGACATTACTGGAACCCTTTCAACATATCAATACCCCGTTTACCCTGTTGCCGGAATGAATTACAATCAATTAGCGGGTTTGGAATTGTTCATTTCAACAGGTTGTCAATCCGGGCAGTCGTCATCAAACGATCTAGGTTTGATTGGCTCTGTTTATGATCGTGGCGCTCACTTTGCAACGGCTTCGGTATTAAACGGATTGAATGATACAGCAAATTATAGTGATTCTTACTGGCGTTTGACCGTTATTATGAATTTAAGCGTCGGAAAGAATATTTATGACGCATTAAATGCAGGTGACGAGTATTTATACGGAGCGGGGCTGGATGGCAACTACCCGTGCAGGCACACTTTAGGCGATAACAATCTAAAATTAAAATTTTCGAGCACATCTGCATCCCCATCAAACGTATGTACTACCAATGTTTTGCCCATCAGCAAAGGCGGACTTGAAATGATGCGTTTAGATACTCAATTTGATCAGCCCTTGCCCATATCTTTTTACTGCGATAATGCAGGCACTTTATTTGGATATTATGACGATTCAATGAAACTAGTGTATTTCATTTTAAACGAAGAAGGTATGGAACTAGGTAACACAATCGTTAATACCGAAAAAGCATTAGAGACTATTGAAGGGTTTATTACCCAAACAGATCGTAGTTTGCATGATTATAAGGTTTCCTATTCCAATGAGTATGCGAAAACATTTCGCGTGAAATTGCAAAACGAACAAGAAACCCTGACTTTAGTTTGTAAAGCTACTGCTGATGAGAAGATATTGGTAACATCTTTTTTCGTTCATGAGGGAGAGTGAAAACAATGAAAAAACTGCTATGTTTATGTCTGTGCTTGCTGGTTTGCGTAACCGGCGCGCTTTCCGCCGGTTTGGCCGCCGGAGCGGAAACGCAGGACGAATGGGAAGCCGTGCGAGCCGGCGCGGACCATCACGACGAACTGTTTTATTATGACGCCGACGGCAATGTACTATGCCCGGCGGAAGGCGTCGTATGCGCCTACGGCCCCCATCAGGGCCCCCATCCCACCTTTGAGCCGGGCGATTTGGTGCACGACGGC
>CADBNN010000014.1 GCA_902796075.1 Oscillospiraceae bacterium
ACGCTTGCGAGCGCCGCCGGTGGCGGATGCAGCGAGCAAGGGTTGGCGCCACGGTCGAAAAACACAAGGATCAGCGCGGAGCGCCCACCGCCAATGACCACGTTGGTTTCACCGACTTTTACGTTCTTGTCGCGGAACAAAGCAGGGATTTGTTTGATGGAAGTCTTTGCCGACGAGATTTTTTGTTTGACAACGCCGTCGTTCTGTGGTACAATCACCGTAGTATCGCTACTGAGTGTAAGGTCGTTTCGGACGTCAGACTTCGGGCCGGTTTCGGTCAAAGCCTCTTGCACGGTAGCGGTGCTTTCTTTGCTGATATAGGCAGAAAATACTTCAAATCGTCTTCTGTTTGAATCGGGGGCGGCAAGCGCAACGTAATACGTTCCGTCAATCTTAGTGTGGATTTCTAAAACGGGCGACGGTTTATTGTTTTTGTCACGGAACAAAGCAGGGATTTGTTTGATGGAAAATTTTGCCGACGAATTTTTTTGTTTGACAATCTGTCCGTTTTGTGCTACAGTATCATTGGTAACACCAATAGACGCAAGTTCGTTTCGGACGTTAGAGGAAAAGGCCGTTTTTGGCACACTCACTTGTGTTGCGGTGTTATTTTTTTGTTTATATATGCGGAAATGACTCCAAAGCGTTTTCTCTTCGCGTCGGGTGCGGCGAAAACGACGTAATACGTACCATCGATTTTTGCTGACATAACCAAAATGGGCGTCTTGACATCATCGTAAATATATGATACACTACCAATGGAACCACTTCTTTGCTGCGTACCAGGCAATTGGAAGCCTAAGACGCGCAGCAATTGAGTGGTTTTATTTTTGTCGGCATACAAAACACCACTCGACGCAATAAAACCTGCGGGGTTGTTAGTTTTTGTGTAGGCGCTGTTGATTTTTTGCAAATCATTCAACAGGAATCCGCCTTCAATAGGCATCAAATCCAAAACTACCATATGCTTTTTCTTGACAATACATTCGTTTTGTGATACAGTGTATTTAGTGGTTGAAATTGCACTTTGTAGAATCGGCTTCAGGCCCTGGCCGCCTGCGGTACGTCTGCCGTGGATTTCAGCCACTTTCTCTATGTATTTGAGGTTGTGAAAACGAAAAAGTTTTGGTTTGACTTTTCAGAATTTATACAGTATACTGAGAAAGAGGATGCTTCGCCGCTGGGAGTGCCGTCTTTGCCGGTCCCAGTCTTGAACGGCGGAACATCTTCGTTTTCTTTTTATAGTGAATGAATAATATTCCTTTGTTCCCTATGATTTCTCTTGTCATTATAGGCTGCAAGTGATATACTATTCCCAGAGGACGAATCGTTTCACACTGAAGGCGAAGTTCCGCCGGAAGTACCTGACGATGCGTCCTCGTTTTTTTGTCTTGACAACGCCGTCGTTCCGTGGTACAGTATCCGTAGAAGTAGAGCTGATGGGATTGGCATGCGTACCCGTTTGGGTATGGCCCCTTTCCGGAGTAGGCTCTGCTTCGTTTTCTTTTTAAGCGAACGCTGATATTCCATTGTTCGTGATTATTTCTCTTGTCATTATAGGCTGCAAGTGATATACTATTCCCAGAGGACGAATCGTTCCACACTGAAGGCGAAGTTCCACCGGAAGTACCTGACGATGCGTCCTCGTTTTTTTGTCTTGACAAAACCGCACAAATCGAATAAACTATCTTTAGTAGCAGACGGCGAACCGGTTAAGCCCGCTTTGCGGAGAACACCGTTGTCAAAGTCTGCTACGCCAACAATGACAGGGCGAGAGTTGTGGGCAACGCCATCGTCGGAAACTTCCGGCGCGGGTAGGTTCCCTGACTTAGAGACCCCTGTCGTTTTTTTCAATACAGCCAAAACCATATATTCATTCTTGACTTTTGAAAGCGGATCTGTTATACTATATACGAAGCCATCGGTTAGGCTTACGCTCCTGGGGAATTGTACCCCAGCCAACGTAAGCAACTGCATGGCTTTTTTCTTATGCCGATAAATCCGGACCAGTATACTTTTTCTTGACAATACATTCGTTTTGTGATACAGTGTATTTAGTGGTTGAAATTGCACTTTGTGGAATCGGCTTCAGGCCCTGGCCGCCTGCGGTACGTCTACCGTGGATTTCAGCCACTTTTTCTATGTATTTGAGGTTGTGAAAATGAAAAAGTTTTGGATTGACTTTACAGCCAAAACCATATATTCATTCTTGACTTTTGAAAGCGGATCTGTTATACTACATACGAAGCCATCGGTTAGGCTTACGCTCCTGGGGAATTGCACCCCAGCCAACGTAAGCAACTGCATGGCTTTTTCTTATGCCGATAAATCCGGACCGGTATTCTTTTCCTTGACAATACGTTCGTTTTGTGATACAGTATATGTGGTGGCTGAGTCCTCATTTGCAGTGCCCTGCTGCGAACCTTTGGTATCGTAGTTATGACTGCCGAGGTCGGCCACTTTTTTTATGTGTTTCAAATAGTGAAAACAAAAAAAGAAATCCGAGGTCGTGGCCCCAGCCTCGGCTTCTTCAAAAGAGAAGTGGAACACTGAAGCTCGCTCGGATTTCACGGTTAGTATAGCGCGTGCTGCACAAAGAGTCAAAAGCAAACCCATACTTGACACCAACGCCGTTGTGTGGTATAGTAGTTCCAGAAGCATCGGAGTTATAACGTGCGGTTGACATTCCCGCAGGTTCACTGGCTCCGGTGCTTCTGTTTTCATTTTATGCCGCCGCGCATTTTTTACAGTTGTAAATCCGCCGCAAATCCGTTACAATAGAGGCAGGCCGCCCGCGGCCGTTATGCCATTTTGCCAGCCAAAGGAGAAACTGTGATGGAACTGATACAAAGCTTTTCGGTGGACCACACCCGCATTGTGCCCGGCATTTTTACCAGCCGGGTGGATCAAGTGGGCGACGAAACGGTCACCACCTACGACATTCGTATGAAACGCCCCAACCGGGAGCCGGTGATAGACGTGGCGGCCATGCATTCGCTGGAACACATTGTGGCCACCTTTTTGCGCAACGACCCCGATTGGAAAGACCAGGTGATCTACTGGGGCCCCATGGGCTGTTTGACCGGCTTTTATTTGATTTTGAAGGGCGACCGCCCGTCCCGGGCGCTGCTTGACCTGATGCTGGCGGCCTTTCGCTTTGCGGCCAACGCCGCCGAAGTGCCCGGCGCCACGGCCGTGAACTGCGGCCATTACCAAATGCACAACCTGGCCATGGCCCGCTGGTACGCGGCGGAATTTGCGGATTATCTGGAAGCCAACGCCAAAAACGACGGGATTTTTACCTACCCCCAAACCGAACGGTTGGTAACGCCCGAGGGTCAGCACTTTTATGATTCGTGATTCTTTTGCCGCGGCTTGTTTGTTTTTCGTTGTAGACAAGACGCCCGACCTGTGCTATAGTATACAAGTCGAAATGTATCGTATCTGCACGAAACGAGGTGTATGCCGTGGGCTTTGACCCCCAACCCGACCGCTTCCCTTATCCGGAGATCACCGACCGCCACTATTTGGTTTTAAAAAAGAACAACGGCGCCGTGTTTGACGAACACTACCCGTTTGTAGACGATTCGTTGTTTTTTCGTTTTAAGGCTGGATTTCTCCGCCTGGTGGAATGGGTGTTCGGCTTTTGGTTTGTAGCCCTGCGCATGGGGTTGCGGGTGAAAGGCCGGGACGTGCTGAAACGGCACCGGGACCTGCTGCGGCAGGGCGCGGTTTCCTGTTGCAACCACGTGTTTATGCTGGATTTTGTGGCCGTAACCTACGCCCTGCGGCCGGCCCGCCCCAAGGTGCTGGTGTGGGCCCCCAACATTCGGGGGGAAAACGGCCGCTATATTCGCTGGGCGGGCGGCATCCCCGTTCCGGACGAAGGCGCCCGAGCCACGCAGGCCTGTTTGCACGCCGTGGGCGACCTGCTGAACAGCGGCCGCTGGCTGCACATTTTTGCCGAAGGCAGCATGTGGGAATGGTACGCCCCCATTCGGCCCTTTAAGCGGGGGGCGGCCTTTTTGGCCTGCCGTTACGGCAAGCCCCTGCTGCCCATGGCGTTTTCTTACCGGCCGGCCGGGTGGCTGCGGCGCAAACTGTTTAACCAAACCGCCTGCATGACGTTGACCATAGGCGAACCGCTGCTGGCGGACGAGACCCTGCCAAAAAAAGAACGGGAACTGGATCTGCAGGTGCGCAGCCATCAGGCAGTGTGCCGGCTGGCAGGCATTGCGCCGGAAGATAATATTTATCCCCCCGTGTTTCACCAAACCCGGCGGGTGGACTATTACACCGATACCTACGGTGTGGGCTACAAAGGCTCCTGGTGAACAAAAAGAATAACGCCGTTCGGTCACGTTAAGCCGAACGGCGTTTTGCTATACCAATATTGTTAGAGCTGTTCCACCGGGAACACTTTGATCTTGTTCACGGCCCGCTTGAGAATGAGCAGGGCGTCCTTCGCGTCGATCTTGCCGCTGGCGTCCACGTCGGCGGCGGTGATCTCCCGGTCGTTCAAATCGATCTTATCCACCGCTTTTTGCAGGGCAAGCAATGCGTCTTTGGCGTCAATGCGCTCGTCGTTATTCACATCGCCATACATAAAGTGGCCAAAATCGTCGCTGTTAAAGCCGATCACCTTGGAATAGGGCGATTGAATATCGTCCCGGCCGGGTTGGATGCAGTAGTAGCGGCAGCGCATTTCCACGTCCACTTCCTTGGGCATGATCTGGCTGTCGTCGGCCAGCGAAACCAGGCACACGTCCATTTCGCCGGCTTTTATCACCCAGTCGCCCTGCATTTGCGTCCATTGTTTGTCGCCCACAAAGCGGCCTTCGATCTCTACGTATATGCCGCCGCCCATGGCGCTGGCGCGGGTGAGCATTTGGGTCAGGTTGTCGGGCACGGTCAGGGTAAAGGCGACCACGGGGTAACCGTTGAATTTTTCATCGGTCATGCGCAGGCCGGAAATAACAGGCGCGGGCAGATCGCCGGGCTTGATCGGTTCATATTGGGCCGCGTCCTTGCCCACCGCCGCCACAGAAGACCAGTCGGACGTATAGTAGGTGGTCACGCCGCTTTCTTCGGTATAGGTAACGGCGTTCAGCCGCACGCGGTAATAAAGCGTGTGTTTGGTCAAATCGATGCGCAGTTCGCCGTCGCCGTCGTTGGCGGCTGTATCAAAAGTGTATTGGCCCGGTTTGAGCTGGTCTTTCACGCCGGGGGTTTTGGTTTCGGTGTTGCCGTACCAGCGATCGTCGTTGGGTACGCCCCGCGTGACCCAAATGTTTTCCACCGTTTCTATGGCGCTGATGCCGCAGTCTACCACGTCCCATGCGCTCACACGAATAAAACCGTCCTCATCATAACCGGGCCAGATCGAATCCACACCGGACCGGCCGTCCCAATACTGGTTATAGTGCCAGCCGCTCACGGAATCGTTCACGTCGTCCACCGCCCAGTCTACCTGCGCCTGCAGGTAAATGTCATCATAGGAATACGGCCGCATAAACGATTCCATCGTGTCGTTTTCAGCCGCTTGCTGTTTTGCCTTAAAAAAGGCGGTAATTTCATTGCTTAAGCTGTAAGACAAACTCACGGAAGTGGGCGAATCGGCGCCTTCCAGCCACGCTGCCGAAACGTTTTGGGGCGCCGTGAGCGCAAAGGGCAAAGAGGATTCCCCCGCCAGCGCCATGGGTGCCACTGCCACCAGCAACACGGCTACCAGAATCAAACTGAGAATGGGCTTCATGTACATCTCCTCCGATTGAAGTAATAAGGATATAATCCTCGTCTATTCTAACACACATACACACATGTCAACGGTATTTTATCCCCTTGTACCCGGGTGTGTTTTATGTTATAGTAAAAACAAAGGAGGAATGCCTCATGACCGATTATAACGCCTTGTGCCGCCAGGTGGAAGGGCTCATACGCAACGTGCCGCACCCGGTGGCCAATTTGGCCAATGCCGCGGCGTTGCTGTGGCAAACTCTGCCCAAAATCAACTGGGCGGGGTTTTATCTGCTGCAGGGTGACCGGCTGGTGCTTGGTCCCTTTCAGGGCAAACCGGCGTGTATCGAAATCGCGCTGGGTCGGGGGGTGTGCGGCACCGCCGCCGCCCAAAACCGCACCCTGCTGGTGCCCGACGTGCACGCTTTTGCCGGCCACATCGCCTGCGATGCCGCCTCCCGGTCGGAAGTGGTGATCCCCCTGCGCCGGCAGGGCCGCGTGGTGGGCGTGATGGATATTGACAGCCCCCTGCCCGACCGGTTTACCCAAGCGGATCAGGAGGGGCTGGAAGCTTTTGCCCGCACGTTGGAAACCGGTGTGATCGTATCGGAGGAGGCATTGTTTTGGACCATAGACTGAATCCCGCCCTGCGGGAAGCATTGGAAGCCTATATTCTGCAGGTATACCGTCCCCTGCCCCAGGCGGCTCCGCCGGCGGCCAAAATGCACCTGCCGGGGCTGGGCCTGCGCCGCCGGCAAGCCGACGACGCCATGACGTTCGGCGCCGCCGAAGCCGCGCCCTGCCCGGCGGACGAAGCCGGTTCGCTGACCGAAGCCCTGCAAACGCTGGACGAAGGCTTTTCCCAAACCCTGTTGCGCCACATAGACGCCAAAGGCATGACCGACGCCGCCTGCTACAAAAAAGCGGGCATAGACCGCAAACTGTTTTCCAAGATCCGCAGCGATCCCGATTACCGGCCCAGCAAACCCACGGCGGTGGCCTTTGCCCTGGCGCTGGAGCTGACGCCTGCCGAAGCCGCCGATCTGCTGCGGCGGGCGGGCTTTGCCCTTTCCCACAGCAATAAGTTTGACGTGATCATAGAATACTGCCTGCAAAACGGGGTGTATGACCGGTTTACCGTGAACCGGGCGCTGTATGAATTTGACCAGCCCTTACTGGGGGTATAAAAAAAGTGTCGCCTGCCGGGCGACCACGGATCGTTTTTTGTGAACTATACTGTGAGCGTAAGGTGAAAAACCAAACGTTCACAGTATTTTTTTTAACGGAGGAAAACGATCATGAAAAACAAACAAAGCAAACCCGAAAACGGCATTACCGAACTGGTGATGATCTTAGACCGCAGCGGCTCTATGGGCGGGCTGGAAAGCGACACCATAGGCGGGTTCAACGCCATGCTGGCCAAACAGCGGGACCAAACCGGCACCTGCTACGTTACCACCGTGCTGTTTGACCATGAAATGCAGACCCTGCACGACCGCCTGCCGCTGGACCAAGTGCCTCCCATGACCGAAACAGATTATACCGTGCGGGGCTGCACCGCCCTGCTGGACGCGGTGGGCAAAACCGTGCGGCATATTGAATCCATCCACAAATACGCCCGACCGGAGGACGTGCCCCAAACCACCCTGTTTGTAATAACCACCGACGGGCTGGAAAACGCCAGCAAAGAGTATTCCAGCCGCCAGGTGAAGCGGTTGATAGAACAGCACAAGGAAAAAGACGGATGGGAGTTTTTGTTTATCGGCGCCAATATCGACGCGGTGGAAACCGCCGGGCACATTGGCATTGCCGGCGACCGGGCGGTGGACTACCATGCGGACAGCAAAGGCACCCAAACGGTGTTTCGGTCGGTAGCCAAAGCGGTGGGCTGCGCCAGAGCCGGCCAGCCCATTGAAGGCGACTGGTGCGCCGAGATCCGGGCCGATTACGAAAGCCGCTGATCGCCCATTTTGCAGCAAAAACCCCCGAAGGCCAACCGGTCTTCGGGGGTTTATGTTATGATCGATCGTTACGCCTTGTCCCGGCGGATAAAGCGCTTCCACGGCCGAATGGAAGCCAGGCAGGCCAACGTGCCCAGCAGGGTGGCGCCGGCAAAGCAAAAGGCGGCGGCGGTCCAGCTGTTAGAAGCGTCCGTAATGGCGGCGATGCCGAAGGTGGACGTGGCGCTGCCAACGTAAGTAAAGGTGTTAAGCCCGCCCGAAACGGTGGCCGACCGGCCGTATTTGGCAAAATAGACGGGGACCTGCCCCACCAGCATCAGGTTGGCGCCGTGCATGCATCCCACCGTTATGGCAATGCATGCCAGGGTGAGCCACACGCTTTTGCCCAGCGTTAGGGCCAAAATGCCGCTGCACACAAAGCCTATGCCAAACAGCAGCGAAGCACACACCGTTTCACTGCGCACCCGGCGGTTGAGCAACCGCCCCAGGCTGATGCCCGCAATGGAAAACAGCGGCAGCACCATGGTGAGCGCCAGCGAGCCGTCCGACGCCAGCGAAAAAGTTTCCTCTATCAGCAAGGGCGTGTAAGACTGCAAACCGTCTTTCAGCACGCCTTCCATTATCATGGAAAAAGCCATAAACGCCAAACCGGAAGTAAGGATCAGTTTGCCCAGTTTTTCGGTGTGCACGGTCTGCTCTTCGGGCGCAGACAGGTTTTGTGCAAAGTCCACATTGGCCACTATGCGCCGATACAGACTGTGGGTGCCCAACAGCCAGATCACGATCACCGCCAGGCACAGGGCGGCCGCCACGCGAAACACAAATTGCCACGTGGCAAAGTGGATGATGCCCGCGGCGGCCAGATACAAACACATGGTGCCCAGCGAAGAGCCGATAGACACCACCGTGCAGGCGTTTTTATACCGCTCAGTAGGCAGCGATTCCGCCAGCAGCCGAATGATCGGCGGCCACAGCATAGACTGAGCAAAACCGTTTATGCACCACACCACCACCATAAGCGGCACCGAAGCCACACAGTTGGGCAGCAGCAGATTGCACACGGTGGTAACGCTCAACCCCAGGGTGATCAAAGCGCGGGGCCGGAACCGGTCCCCTAACAGGCCGGAAATGGTCTGCCCCAGGCCATAGGTGATAAAACTGCCCGTAACCGCCAGACTGGCGGCGGTTTTGGTGAACATTTTTTCCAGTTCGGGCAGCGAAGCCGCATAAGAATACCGGGTGAAATAGCTGATAAAATAAACCAAAAAACACAGCGCGATCAGCCGGCTGCCCCATTGCTTCTGACTGAGTTCATCACTCATACCAGCGCCCTGCCTTCCCAATCGGGATCGGCCGCCACACCCAGCAAAGCCGCCACGGTGGGGGCGATGTCTTTAATGTTCACCGGCCGGGCAAAGGGGCCGGGCGCAAACGCGGGGCCGTTGGCGATCACCGGAATGGTCATATCCTCCGGCAGGTCGGAGCCGTGGCCCCGGCCGTGGCCGCCGTGGTCGGCGGTGACGATGATGGTGTAATCCGGCAGCGCCTGCCGCAGCTTCTGTATGTCGTCCCACACCTGGCGCACACCCTTCAGGTATTCTTCGCCCATCCAGCCGAAATCATGGCCCATGTGGTCGGTAACGCCACAATAAAAAAAGGCGAAGTCGGGCGCATCGTTGTGCAAATGGGTAAGAACCTGTTCCAGCAGGCAGGCGTTGCTGCGGTCATAGCCGATGTAGCGGCCGCCGATGAACGAAGCCCGCATCATGTGGCCGGGCCGCCACACGTCGCGCAGTTCTTCCCAGTCATAAAAAATGCTGCAGGTCTTGCCGGCGGCGTCCAGGGTTTCAAACAAGCCCCGCACCGGCCGCACCTGGGGCACGTACACGTTGGTCAATATCCCATGACGGTCCGGGTCCACGCTGTGGAACAGGGACATATGGCAAGGCAGCGTGACCGACGGCATGACCGTTTGCGCCGAAAGATCATATGCGCTTTTTTGCAAAAATTCATGAATATAGGGATGCCCCGACGCTTCCAGCGCGTCCGACCGCATCCCGTCGCCTAAAACCAACAAAACTTTTTCGCCCATGTGGATCAGCCTCTTTTCTGAATAATACAACCGCATTATAGCAATCCGGAGGAAACTTGTCAACCGATATTTCGACAGATTTTCCGTTCTGCTCATAAAAAACCGCCCCTTCAGCTAAGCTGAAAGGGCGCGTTTGCAAAATAGCACTTTATTCTTCCGTTTCGGCGGCCGGTTCGGCCTCCTGGGCGGCCGGTTCCGGTTGGGGAGCCGCCGTGGGCAGCGCCGCGCCGCAGCCGTTGCAGAAAGCCGCGCCGGCGGGGTTTTTCTGCCCGCACACGCTGCAAACCTTCAGTTTTTTGGCCGCGTCCAACTGGGCTTTCAAATCGGCCAGATCCTGCTTGGTCAGTTCAATGGTTTCCACCATTTGGGCCAGCACTTCGTCCATGTCGCTGTTGTTCACGCTTTCAAAATACGCACGGCCCAGAGTCTCATATTCCTTGGAAAGCTCCGAGCGTTTTTTGGCGATGGCGATGCGCAATTTTTGAATGCCCACCGCTTCGCTGGTCTTTTTGGAGGCAACGTCAAACCATTCTTTGGCGGCCACAACGGTATCGTCAATAAAACTCATAACAACACATCTCCTTTTTTTCTATTATACACCCAACCGGCGCAAATGTCAAATTTTGATCTTTTCCAGCCGGCAGCCCGGATAGTACCAGGCCAATATCTCTTGCCACGTGCTGCCTTGTTCGGCCATGGTGCCGGCGCCATATTGACTCATGCCCACCAAATGGCCGTAGCCCCGCACCGTGAGTTTTACCGCGTCGTCCGCCACGGCCACGTCAAAATTGGCCGAGCGCAGACCCAGCGCCTGCCGCACCTGCCCGCCCGTGAAGGACCGGCCGAACAAAGTGATGGTGAGCACCGTACCGCCGGTCGACCGGTGAACGGCCCCCACCGGGTCGCCGGCGGAAGGATCGTTCACAGCCGGGTCCAGCGCCGCCAGCGCCTGCACAAATTCGGCCTTGGTAAAGGTTTTTTCCGAAAGATACCCGGGGCTGGTCAAATCGCCCACGCTTTCCACCGGCACCAGATAGGGCACCGCGCCGCCCCACACGTTTTGGGCCGATTCGGTGCGCCCGGCCGAAACGGCGTGATACACCGTCATGGCGGGCTGTCCCTCATAGGTCAGCACCCAGCCCAACACGCCGGCCACCAGTTCATCCAGCCGCCGCTCATATGCGTCGGCTTTGGCGCCCCACTTGGCCCGGGCCACCGGCCGGGTGATATACCCCTGGTCCACGCCGCTGTCGTCGGTCACGTCGGCCCCCCGCAGGGCGGCGGGCGGATCGGTTTGCCGCTGGGCGCGGCGATACAGCGCCAGGGTGCAGGCCGCCACCGCCTGCGCCTGCAACGCCGCGTCCGGCTGGGCGGGATCGCTTTCGGCCGCCATCACCCCAAACACGTAATTGTGCCAGGTCACTGTTTCTACCGTCCCGGTATCGGCCCGCAGCACCGTTACCGTTTTGCCCGTTCCCGCGCCGTCGGCCGCCGGGCGGGGCGTGTCGGTCGCCGTGCCGGTGCCGGGTATGGCCGCCGCCGGCACCGCCAGCATAACGGCCAGCAAAACAGCCGCCAAAATCAAATGTCCTTTCGGCATGCGTCCGCTCCCTTTCTTTTTGGTTTTTTTGTGCAAAACCCGTTGACTTTATAAGAAAATTCCCGTATAATAATAATTCAATCCCCGCTGGATCCTGCGGCAGAAAGGAGCCTGACTCATGCAGCAATCCAAAACCAAGATCTCCATGCAATCCTTGTCCAATTTATGCGAGGAGTACAAAAAAAATAACTATATCGACCCCGCCGACTTTAAAAAATATGACGTGAAGCGGGGCCTGCGCAATGCCGACGGTTCGGGCGTTATGGCCGGACTCACCCGCATTTGTAACGTGCACGGCTATGTGCTCAGCGACGGGGAACGTCTGCCCGACGAAGGCCGCCTGACCTATCGGGGCATTGACGTGCGGGATATTATTGACGGCTGCGAGCAGGACGGTCGCTTTGGTTTTGAAGAAGTGATCTGGCTGCTGCTGTTTGGCCAACTGCCCACCCGGGATAAGTTGGAAGGCTTTAAGGACCTGCTGGGCGAATGCCGGGAACTGCCGGAGTTTTTTGCGGAGGATATGATCCTGAAGGCCCCTTCTCACAATATTATGAACAAAATGGCCCGCTCGGTGCTGGCCTTGTATTCCTACGACTATAATCCGGACAACACGGCGGTGGCCAACATTTTGCGTCAGTCTATCGAACTCATTGCGCAACTGCCCACCATTATGTCCTACGCCTATCAGGTAAAGCGGCGGCAGTTTGAGCATAAAAGCATGTTTTTCCACCCCATCAACCCCGCCTTTTCCACGGCGGAATCCATTTTGTATTCCATCCGGTCAGACCGGCAGTTTACCGAACGGGAAGCCAAATTGCTGGATTTGTGCATGATGCTGCACGCCGAACACGGCGGTGGTAACAACTCCACCTTCTCCTGCCGGGTGCTGTCCAGTTCGGGCACCGATACCTATTCCGCTATCGCGGCGGCCATCGGCTCGCTGAAAGGCCCCCGTCACGGCGGCGCCAACCTGAAAACCATTGAAATGCTTGGCTATATGAAAGAAGGCATTCGGGATTTCACCGACGAAGACGAGATCCGCGCCTTTCTCACCGGCCTGCTCAACCGGGAGCAGGGCGACCGGTCGGGTTTGATCTACGGCATGGGCCACGCCATTTACACCCTGTCCGATCCCCGGGCGGTGATCTTGCGGGATCACGCCCGCGCCATTGCCCAGGAAAAAGGCTTCGGCGAAGATTTTGCCCTGATGGAACGGGTGGAACGGCTGGCGCCGGAGGTGTTCCACCAGGTAAAAAACGTGGATAAACCCATTTGCGCCAACGTAGACTTTTATTCCGGCCTGGTGTATCGCTCGCTTGGCATTTCAGACGATTTGTTCACCCCCATTTTTGCCGCCTCCCGCATTGCTGGCTGGTGCGCCCACCGGGTGGAAGAAGTGGTTACCGGCGGTCGCATTATCCGGCCGGCCTACCGGGCTATTCATCGCCGTGCTCAATATGTGCCCATGGACCAGCGCTAAACGGTTGAATTAAGTTTTTCAGAATCGAGGCTGTGTATGAAACATCGTCATTTTTGGATCATTGCCCTGTGCCTTACGCCGGTGGTGTGCGTTCTGCGCACCTGGCAGCTGTTTGCGGCGATAGATGAAGCCGGTTTTTACAAAACGACCTATGAAACCCTGTGTGCTGTGCTGGGCGCCGCGTTTTTGGCGGTGCTGGCGATTGTGATCGCTGCCGCTCGGCTGGGGCTGGCCCACACCCAGGCGCCGGGTGCCGAAAAAAAACAAAGTCTGTGGCAGGGGCTGGCAGCGCTGGCGCTGGCGCTGTGCTGCATTCCCCAAGCGGCGATCGATTTCACAGCCGCCGCCAATCCCACCGCGGCGCTCACCGGGCTGATCCCCTCGTTGATTTTAGCCGTTTCCTTTGCGGTGCTGGCCGCCCTGCGTCTGGGCGGCAAACCGGTTCCCTTTTTTATAACGGTGCTGCCGGTGTTATCGGAATTCGCCCGGCTGGTGATGCGCTATGCCACCTTTAACGGTGTTTCTCACGTGAGTGAAAGCGTGATACAAATTCTGTTTATGTGTTCGTTTTTGGCGTTTTTGCTGGCCCACAGTCGCTTTTACGCGGGGGTAGCACCCCTGCGGGGGATCGCCTGGGCTTTCGGCACCGGTGCCGCCACCGCCGTTTTGGGGGTGTGCGCCACCCTGCCCCATTTGGTGGCGGGCCAAAACCAACACACCCTGCCCTTTGTGGGGGTCGGCGCCGCCATATATGCCCTCACCTTTATGGGCGTGCTGGCCCGGCCGGTCGCCAAAACGGCCGAACCGGAAGCCCAACCTGTGCCGGCCGATCTGCCTTCCATGCAGGAGCCGGTTGCCCCTGCCCCGCCGGAAGAAGCAGACGAGCCGGAGGAAGTGCCGCCCCTGTTTGAACTGGTAGAACAAGCCAAGCAAGCCCAGGCCCGGCCGGAAGCGGAAACGCCCCAAACCCCGCCGGCCAAACCGGCCCCGGCTGCCGACGAAGCCAGCCGGGTGTTTGACGCGATTTTGCGGGACTTGGAGCAGAACGACGCATGAAACGGCTGCTGCTGTTGGGGGATTCCATTCGCCTGAACTACGCCCCTTATGTTTACCGCAAGTTAAGCGACCGGGCTCTGATCACCGGCCCTGAAGAAAACGGCCGCTTTGCCAAATACACCCTGCACGAACTGCCCGGCTGGCTGCGCGCTTTGGGGCGGCCGGACGTGATTCATTGGAACAACGGTTTGTGGGATCTGCACCACTTTAACGGGCGGGAGCCTTTGACCGCCCTGGCGGATTATTGCGACGACCTGACCCGCATATATGAAATTTTGCGTCAAACCGGCGCCCGGGTGGTTTTTGCCACCTGCACCCCCGTGCGGGCGGACAACCCCGAGTGGGACAACGGGGAGATCGCGCAATACAACGCCGCCGCCGTGGCGCTGATGGACCGCTGGGGCGTGCCGGTGAACGACTTGCACCGTGTGATCGCCGGGCACGAAGCCGAATGGATCAATGAAGACGACAAGATCCACCTGAACCGGCTGGGCATAAAAGCTGCGGGCGACGCGGTGATCGCCGCCGTAAGCCCTCTGCTGTAACGTTTTTTTGTTGTGGAATTGGCTGATTTTATCCGGTTTTACCTGCCAAGTTCGGGCAAAATCGTTAAATTTTTCACTAACCCCTTGCTTTTTCATCCGGCAAGGGGTACAATAAAGCGAAAACAAATTTTAGGAGGAATTTTCCAATGGTAAAAGTTGCGATTAACGGTTTCGGCCGCATCGGCCGTCTGGCGTTCCGTCAGATGTTTGAAGCGGAAGGCTACGAAGTGGTTGCCATCAACGATCTGACCAGCCCCAAAATGCTGGCTCATCTGCTGAAGTATGACACCGCTCAAGGCTCCTTCATCGGCCATATCGGCGAAGGCAAACACACGGTGGAAGCCACTGAGGATTCCATTATTGTGGACGGCAAAGAAATCAAGATCTATGCCGAAAAAGACGCCAACGATTGCCCCTGGGGCAAACTGGACGTGGACGTGGTGCTGGAATGCACCGGCTTCTACACCTCAAAACAAAAATCCACCGCGCATCTGAATGCCGGTGCTAAAAAGGTCGTTATTTCGGCGCCCGCCGGCAACGATCTGCCCACCATCGTTTACAGCGTAAACGAAAAGACCCTCACCAAAGAAGACAAGATCATTTCCGCCGCTTCCTGCACCACCAACTGCCTGGCGCCCATGGCCAAAGCCCTGAACGACTATGCGCCCATTCAAAGCGGTATTATGACCACCGTGCACGCCTACACCGGCGATCAAATGATCCTGGACGGCCCCCAACGCAAAGGCGATCTGCGCCGTGCCCGCGCCGGCGCTATGAACATTGTGCCTAACTCCACCGGCGCCGCCAAAGCCATCGGCCTGGTCATTCCCGAACTCAACGGCAAACTCATCGGCGCCGCCCAGCGTGTACCGGTTTGCACCGGTTCCACCACCATCCTCATTGCCGTGGTTAAGGGCAAAGACGTGACTGTGGACGGCATCAACGCCGCCATGAAAGCCGCCGCTTCCCAGTCCTTCGGTTATAACGAAGAACAAATTGTTTCTTCCGATGTGATCGGCATGAAGTTCGGTTCGCTGTTTGACGCCACCCAAACCATGGTGAGCAAGCTGGACGACGATACCTATCAAGTGCAGGTCGTTTCCTGGTATGACAACGAAAACTCCTACACCAGCCAAATGGTACGCACCATCAAATACTTTGCCGAACTGTAAGATTTTTTCAAGCGCAAAAACCGTCCCACGACATATCGCCGTGGGACGGTTTTCTTTTGTCAAAACATGCACAAAACGACGCCCTTGTTCGCGGAATAGGCAATAAAAAACCGTCTGAGTATAAAGAATTGGTTTTTTAAACCCTGTCGCTTTTACTCTAACCGGTTTATGCTATCAATATAAACAAATCTTATAGCTGTCATTTGTGAAAATTGCAAGTAGATATTTTGCTATTGTTAGTGTATAATATACATCGAATTAGAAAGTATTACCATTTTGGGGCGGTGTTTCCGCTCATCTTAGTTGTTGTTTTATTCAGCACTTTGATGATTGCCTGTGCTTGGAACGGTTCCGGAGGAACAGCTACATTTACGGTTAATTCAAACACAACCTCGTATAGCAACAAAGGTCAGCAGGATTCTTGGGCCGAGTCAAAAGCAAACCCAAAAGTTTCCGTAACCAAAACCAATGCACAGGCCGGAACCGCTCGTATACGTTGGCGCAGGGGAACCACGTTTATTGATGCAACGTATATGGATGTAACCGTAAGCGGGAGCATTGGTAAAACTCAGTTGAATGCCCCCGCTAAAAGCCTTTACGTACAAGCCAATTATAGCAGCGGAATCTATAGTGGCTCCGCAAAAGCAACCTGGTAAAATGTAAAAAGGAGATCCTCGGAGGACTCGCAGCCCTCCGAGGATGTTTTAGATAATCATACGCGGAAGAAATGAGGAGCCATAATGAAGAACAGACTTCGTCCGTATTTTACAAACGATTTAAAGCAACACTTTTGTTCCATGTGGACAATTGCAGTGTTGGTAGCGGTCGTTTTTTTGACCGCTTATTGTTTTTCAAGAGCATATGGCGGCTCTATGTTTTCAATTGGGATTATTCCTCAAACAATGGGTTTTGTTGTGTTGTTTATAGGCGTGTTCTGTTTGATTTACAGCGTTTATCGTGCGCAACTGCTAACATCCTATCAATATTCATTGGTCGGCCAGGAATTTGTAATAGTTTCTATGCTGTGCTCCATCATATTATATGCCACCGCCTTTTATATAGTGCTGTTGATTCCTTTCAGTATAGTGTGCATACTCTATCACGTCTGCTTTGCCCTTTGGTGGAGATATGCGATTCAAATGCTCATGCGATGGGTGGTCGTTTCGCTGTTGTCAACGGCAATCGGCGCTTTTTTCGGGCTTTTGACAAAACGTCGTCACGCTTATTTGTTTGCCATCATTCTTTTTCTTCCTTTCACGCCGCTTCCGGACATTGTGGCTTTTGAAATGCTTAACGCCGCTAACGTTCCCTTTTTCAACCGGATCAGTCTATTTAATATGACCCTTTCAACCCCCTATGCATTAAACTATAATTTGTTTGCTGATGAATTTACCACAACTTTCTTAAGCCGTTGCGGATTTGGCGTATGTTTAGCTATGTGTTTCATCGGCGTGGTTTTTTTATTCAAAAAGCATATTTCGCCAAAGATTAAAAAAATTTTCGGCGGCCTGACGGTAACAGCCGTTACTCTGGCCGTTGTTTTGGTTTTCACGTTTAACAGCGCTATCCCACAATTTTATGATTTCTACAATGGAGAAAAAATAAATTACGGTACAAAAGCGCAAGCAGAATCATCATATACTGTACAGCACTACGCATTGAAGGTGGATTTGAATCACGGTTTACAGGCTGCGGCGACCCTTCAACTTACCAATATAAAAACCAATCGTCTGCAATTAAAACTGGATGAGTCCCTTACGCTCAGGTCGGTATGCATCAATCAAACGGAAACCAGTTTTCAAAGAGAAAAGGATTGGGTTATTATTAATTTAGAGCAACCTGCCAACAACGCATCCATTACCTTTTTATACGACGGTTTTCCAAACTACGGGGATTCTTTGCGCGGCAGGTCGATTTTTGTGGATCGAACCAGTTGTTATTTGCCGGAATGTTTTGCATGGTATCCGCAAGATCCCGAGGCCGGTTACAAAACTGTCTTTGATCTTACCGTTAAAACAAACAATAAACTGGTTACCAATTTAAACGGAAATCAACTATTTGAAGGAAGTGAGCTGAACTGCAAGGGTATGGCGAAACAGCTCTACGTTGTGACCGGTTTTTTAGGGCAGGTAAAATATAAAAACATTTCGATAATCGCGTATGAACCGTTTATTTATAATGTTTCTCGCATTAACGACCGGATAGACCAAAATATTCAAATGATCTGTAACGAGCCGCTGCCTCCCGTCCCGCTGGTCAATCCGTTTGTTACAGAACGATGTGAAAGCGACAATGAGTTGTATCAGAATCTTTCGCCAGAAGAACTGAAAACCATCTTGTACCTGCCTTTTACTTACGGACTTGCCGGTACGCTTTATCGATGGGATGACACCGTGATTTGCAGTGAAATTGCACTTTCGTATTTACAATAAGGAGAGATACCATGCAAAATATTTTAGAAGTGGAACACCTGTATTTTTCCTATTTCAGAAAACCGGTGATTCGCGATTTAAACATGAAATTTTCGCAAGGAGTTAACGTAATCATCGGTGAAAACGGCGGGGGAAAAACAACGTTGTTCAAAATACTTGCCGGTATCTATCAACCAAAGGATGGTCGACTGCTGCTCAACGGAAAGGATTTTAGCAAATACAATGATATCCGCCGGCACATTTCTTATTTGCCTCAGGATTTCTATGTATATCCTTCTATGAAGGTGATTGATTTTTTAAAACTGATCTGCGCCATTAAAGGCGCCGATCAAAGCGAAAACTATTTGCAAAGTATCATGCAAATGACTGATTTAACTGAGTTTTGCCAGAGTAAAATGAAAACCTTATCCGGCGGTATGATGAAAAGGGTGGGGATTGCTCAGGCACTCATCGGCGATCCGGATATTATCATTGCCGATGAACCGACAGCAGGTTTGGATCCGGAGCAAAGATTGACTTTTAATCGCATATTGCAAAGCATTGCTTCTGACAGGATTATTTTGTTATCTACCCACATCATCGAAGATGTGAGTTCGCTGTATAATCAAATTATCGTTTTTTCCAAGGGGGCTGCCCATTTCAGCGGAACATATGAAGAATTGATGAACAGTGTTGCGTGTGTTGAACTAAACGAGCAAGAGATAGCAGAACTGAATAAGGCATATGTTGCGCACAAAACCGTAAATACCACAATGCAAGAAGGAACCGTTCGTTATCGCACATATATCGAAAGTCAAACAGCCAAACAAATGTATGCGCAACGGCTGGAAAAAACGAATTTGCTCGAAATCTGGAGTTACTATAATGATCAGGAATAAAGCATTCGTTTTTTTGCGCTATGATTTAAAGTATAACAAACCGGCCATTCTTGCGGTAATGGCAGTATATTTGGCACTTATATCCTGCGCTGCGTTTTATCCGTCTTTTTTTAATTGTGAGATAATTGATGCGACGCGCTTTAAAAGTAATTTTTTTCTTTACTCCGACTTTATTCTTCCGTTTTTGTTCGTCGTTTTATTCATGGGAATCTTTAACCGCGATTTTGAAAAAAAGACTTATTCTTTTTTAATGACGTTGCCGATATCACGGATACAGTTATTTTTCTTTCGATTTCTGGCGTACTTTTTGGTTAGTGCGGGCCTTTTGTTTTTGTTCATGAAAGTTTCAGAACCGAACATCGTCCGACTTTTACCGGCAGGTTTTCCGGTACTACCGTTTATGACAAACTCCTTTGTCAATCTTTGGTATATGTTTTGTGTTTCTTTTTTCCTGATGGCCCTTTGCAAAAACGATTTTGCCTCGTATTTTGTATTCATTGGGTCGGTCTTTTTCGATTTTTTTACACAAGCAGAGTGTTTAAAAGATTATTCATTATTTCTGAATTCGTTTCGATCATATTTGGAACCTGCCGCTTATTGTAAGAACCGGTTTTTTTTGAGTGCCATGGGTGTTGTGTTGCTGTGTTCAGCTTTGTTCATTATAAACAATCGAAAAATCATGCGTTTGTGAGAAATTTGCCGAACTGGCGTAAGGTCAACCAAACCCGCATCCGGAGCGTTCACCCGCTCCGGATGTTTTATTATGCTTGCCTTTCGGCCGGCCCTTTGCTATAATAATACAATAAGATAAAACCGCGCAGGGAGTTGTGTGTATGGATCAAAAGCGCATAGACCGCATAAGCGAACTCACCCGCCTGGCCCGCCGGCGGCCCTTAACGGACGAAGAGCAGGCCGAGCGGGCGGCTTTGCGGCAGGAATACATCAACGCCTTCAAAGCGTCGCTCACCGGCCAGCTGGAGCACACGGTCATTTTGTATCCCGACGGCACCCGTAAAGAGGTGGGGCACAAACCCCGAAAGGAAAACAAGCATGAATGAGATTCGCGCACTATGGCTGAACACGCTGCTGCGCATAGCTGACCCGGTGCTAAATGCCCTGGCGGCCGACCGGTTGAAAGAAACCATGCCCGTGCGAGGCAAACAGGCGCCGGAAGTGTATGCAGCCTGCACCTATTTAGAAGCCTTTGGCCGCACTCTGGTGGGGTTAGCCCCCTGGCTGGCCTGCACCGGTCTTTCCGGCCCGGAGGAAGCCCGCCGCCAGCAAACCGCGGCGCTGGTCCGCCGGTGTTTGGCCGTTGCAACCGACCCTGCCCGGCGTGATTATATGAATTTTGCCGAGGGCATGCAGCCCATTGTGGACGCCGCCTTTTTGGCCCAGGGCATTTTGCGGGCGCCGCAGGAACTGTGGGACCCGCTGGACGACCGGGTGAAGCAAAACGTGCTGGCCGCCATGCGCGCCACCCGCACCCGCAAGCCGGGCTTTAACAACTGGCTGCTGTTTGCGGCCATGATAGAATGTTTGCTGCACTATGCCGGCGCCCCCGACTGGGACCCCATGCGGGTAGACTATGCCCTGAAACAGCACCTGCAATGGTATAAAGGCGACGGTGTGTACGGCGACGGACCCCAATTCCATTGGGATTATTACAACAGCTATGTGATCCAGCCCATGCTGGTGGAGATTGCCACCTATATGCAAAGCGAAACCCGCCACCCCTGGGCGCAGGACTGGCAAAAACTGCCTGACGTTTTATGGCCCCGTCTGGCTCAATACGCAGCCATTCAAGAGCATTTGATCGCGCCGGACGGCAGCTATCCTCTGCTGGGCCGGTCACTGTGCTATCGCATGGGCGCTTTTCAATGCCTGGCGCTGGCGGCATGACGGCACAAGTTGAACCATATGGTTACCCCCGCCGGCGTGCGGTGCGGCTTAACGGCGGTGCTAAAACGCCTGCTGGCCTTTGAGAATTTGTTCGACGCCGCCGGCTTTTTGCAGGTGGGGGTGTGCGGTGCCCAACCGTCTATGGGGGAAGATTATATTTCCACCGGCAGTCTATATTTGTTCACCGCTGGTTTTTTGCCCCTGGGACTGCCTGACGCCGACCCCTTTTGGCAGGATCCGGACGCCGACTGGACCATGAAAGCCCTTTGGGCGGGGCAGGATCGCCCGTGCGAGCATTGGATTTCCTGAAAAACCATACAAAGAAACGATCGCCGAGTGTTCAATCTCAGCGATCGTTTTTTACGACTACCGATACGGATAATACGGCTGCCACCCGGTAACAAACAAAGGGTCACATGCGGACAATTTGCCGGTAGGCCCGGGGGCTGATGCCAGTTTTTTGCTTGAATACCCTAGAAAAGGCCAATGGGTCAACGTAGCCGCAGGCACGGGCAACTTCGGCTACCGAAAGCCGCGTGCATGCCAGCAACCGGCCGGCTTGTTCAATTCGCCGGGCGATAATATAGGCCTGTGTGGAAGTGCCGCCGCATTCCCGAAACACCGCCAGCAGATATTTGCGGCAAATGTGCACGGAAGCGGCAACTTGTTCGGCCGAAAGAGACGCATCATCCAAATGCGCGGCGATATAAGTCACCGCCTGGTCGTAATAGTCCCTCTTCTTGTGGGACGCGACCGGTTGTTTACCGTCTATGCGGCACAACAGCAACCCCTGAAAGAACTGCAGCAGGCAAATCGAGTGTTCCAACTGCCATACAGCGGGCTCCCAGGGGATCTGCTCGGTAGCCGCGTGCAGCTGCTGCAGCCGGGCTAAATGCCCAAAACGGCATACCGGCTGCTGCGGGGTAAAACCGATGGCATTCATTATGTCTTCGCAGTCGGCGCCGTCAAAATGCACCCAAATATATTGCCAGGGGTCCTGTTCATCCGATGTATAGCGGTAAGGCGTGTGAGGATAGATCAAAAAAGCGTCGCCCGCCCGGGGATAAAACTCCTGACCGTTTGTTTCAAAGCGGCCTGTTCCCGCCAGCACCAAATGAAGCAGATAATGGTCTTGCTGCCCCTGCACACAGTTCCCTTTTTGTGTGGTCTCATGCCAAGACAAAATATGGCGCAAACCCCCGTTATTTTGGATGTAAGGATTAGAAATAATCTCCATTTCGTCGCTCCTGCCAGAATCTTTTGACGTCATTTTACCATATTTGCAAGCGCTTTGTCAATGGCGCATTCAATGCCGGTGTGGTAGTATAAATGACAGTAGATATCGCACGAGGAGGATCATCCATGAAACGCCGAAGGTCGATCTGCAGAATATGCACGGCACTGATATTGTGCCTTTGCCTCACCGTTGCGGGAAGAGGAGGGGTTATGATGGTTTCTGCCGCGACAGAAACGTCGATCGGCGCTCTCACCGGCGCCTATCGGGTAGAGGGCAGCCGTGTAACGCTGCCGGCTGTTCACGGCGTTATGCGCCTGCATTTCTGCCAGCACAACATGGTGCGGGTGCGTATTGTTCCCACCGGTTCCGATTTTTCTGCCGACAATGCCGCCCTGCAAGGCGTTTGCCGGTTCGATACGGATTACGACCCGGTGAAAATAACCGTAAGCGAAAACGGCAACACGCTCACGATCGCTTCCGACGTATTGCAACTGGCCGTAAACAAAAATACCCTTTCTATTGCTTTTTATAACGCTCAAGGCCAGCTGATCTCCCAAAACACCCAAACGAATCCCACCGGTTTTTCAGGGGAACAGGGCAAGTGGGTCAGTTTTCAGCGCGACGCCGCCGGCACGGAAGAAAACTTTTTTGGGCTGGGCGCCTCCCGCTCTCCGTATGTTACCACCAACTGGCGCAATCAGGTGTGCAGCCTTTGGCTGGATGCGGAAGGCGTACATACTATCGTGCCGCTTTATTACAGCACGGCAGGTTACGGTGTTTTTTTAAATAACACCAACAAAGGGACCATAGCGTTTCGCTCAGGCCGCTATCGCATTGACGTGGAGGGCGGTGAATTGGATTATTATTGGATCTACGGTCCTTCTTTTCAATCCATCCAACGAGATTTTTCCAACCTATGCGGCACCATTGCCATGCCGCCTTTGTCGGCTTTGGGGCTTACATACCGCGGAGCTTCCAATCTTTCGGACGACCAGATCGTGCAGATGATCCAATCTTTGTATGACAGGGGTGTCGCCGTAGATACCATTGGCATAGAGCCCGGCTGGCAGACCGCCACATATCCCTGCTCCTATGTGTGGAGCAGTCGATTTTCAAACCCGGCCGCTTTTGTAAAACGCATGCATGCAATGGGACTGGCTGTCAATTTGTGGGAGCATCCCTATGTGGCAAGCGTTTCCCCCATTGCAAAGGCTATCACGCCCTATTCCCTCGCATCGCGCGATTTAAAGACCGAAACCGACACCAAAAATTACGCTTTTGGCGGATTACTGCCAGATTTTACCCTGCCGGAAGCATGCGAACTTTACTGGAGCATCCACCGAGACAATCTGGCCGCCATCGGCGTGGATGGCTTTAAGGTCGACGAGACCGACAGCTGGGGCTGTTCCGATTCGCTGGACATTACCCTGCCCGGCGGCATGACAGCCAACGCATACCACAACCGACTCGGCACGCTGGCGGTCAACCTGCTGGCAGACCGATATAAGCAGGAATACAACCGACGCATTTTCTGTTACAGCCGGGGCAACACGACCGGCGCCCAACGTTATGCCACGGTCGCCTACTCCGACACCTACGATTTCAGTCGATACTTGATGACCATGATCGCCGATTCTTATTCGGGCACCTATTTTTCGCCTGAGATCCGCGATCACGACACCAAAAGCGACGGTGAATATATGCGGCGTGCCCAAATGATGTTTTTGTCTGCCTTTGCCATGAACAACGAATGGCAGGACGGACGAACTGTGCTGGACCGCAGCGAAACCGTGATAGACAACTACCTGAAATATAACCGGCTGTATTATACGCTCATTCCCTATAAATACAGTTTATTCTGGCAGCAGCACCTGCAAGGTCGGTCGGTCATACGATCGCTGGTGATGGATTTTCAAAACGACACCGAAACCTATAAAAACAACAATCAATACCTGCTGGGCGATTATTTAATGGTATGCCCTGTGCCTGGCGATAAGGACAGCGTGGTGCGTCCGCTCTATCTGCCCGCCGGTTGCCGGTGGATTGATTATGAAACCGGCACCGTTTATGAAGGCGGACAAACCATCCGTTACCGGTGCGAAGTTGACACAACGCCTTTATTTGTACGTCAGGGTGCTATTCTGCCCTGCGCTGTCTACGGCTGCAACACCGCCGACCGGCAGGATCTCACGCTGACTTACCGGCTGTATCCGGAGCAGAAGCTGTCTTCCTTTACGCTGTATGAAGACGATGGTATCAGCTATGATTACGAACAGGGCGTTTATGCGACAACCGAGTTGACCCTGCAGCAAACCGGATCAGGCGTTACCTTTACCGCCGCCGATCGTTGCGGCCGTTATGCCGTGGCGGAACGGCCGTGTGTGGCCGCCTTTCACCGGCAAAGCATACCGGCTGCGGTTACCATTAACAGCCAAGAGATTCCACGGGCCGCTTCGGCTTCCGCGGCACAGGAAAGCAACGGACCCTGCTGGTATTACGACAGCACAATACAAACCGATCCGGTTGTTGCCGTGCGCTATACAGACAAAGGCGATTCTTTGGAAATAAAGCTTTGGGACGATCGACCGCCCGTAATAACAGGCCTCGCCCTGAAAACCGCCCCCCAAAAGACCCAATACCAACAAGGAGAAACGCTGCAGACGCAAGGGCTGTGTTTGCAAGCGGCGTATGCAAACGGCAGCCTGGCCGACGTGACGGCCGGCTACACCTTAACGGGTTACGACGCATTCCGACTTGGCCGGCAAACGGTCACCGTTTCGTACGGCGGCCATACCACAACCTTTACCGTTACGGTGGTGAATGCCATGGGCGACGTTGACGGCAACGGAACAGTAAACGCGGTAGACGCGCTTTTAGCATTGCGGCATGCAGTGGGAAAAACCGCTTTAACCGATGCCCAAATAGCCGCTGCCGACATGAACGAAGACCGCGTTGTAGATGCAAAAGACGCCCTGCGCATATTAAAAAAAGCCGTAAAAAAAGCATAAACAAAAACACAATGATCGTTGGATTATTCCGACGATCATTGTGTTTTAAGGCTGGCTGATTATTTTTCGCCCGGTACTTCCTTAAACAGATTGAACCGGAACAGCAGCGCCTCATCCTGCGGATCTTCACAGCGAATGGTGGCTTCCGAAATCACAGCGCCCTTGAGAATGTTGGCGATACCCATGATCTGGCACAGTTTGGATTTTAAGTTCAACACGTCGCCTTCGGGGGTTTCCAGATACACGTTGCCCCGGCAGGAATCCAGCGTTTGAATAAAATCCGCCGCGTCGATATTGTGGAGTGTCATTTCATCGTTGCTCATAGTGATCTCCTCCTCTAACTCTGTTGTTATTATTGTACTTCATTTCAGAAAAAATGTCAATGGTCCTCCGCGGCCGCCGAAAAAATATTCATATACTGCGTAGGCGGCATGCCCACCTTTTGCTTAAACAACCGGGAAAAATAGCAAATGTCGTCAAATCCGCAGCGCTGTGCCACCTGCGTAACGGAATAGCCAAAATACCGGTTTTGTTCCAACAGCATTTTGGCATGGTCAATGCGCAAATTGTTCAAGAATTCCAGCGGCGAACAACCGGTGGCTTTTTTAAACAGCCGCCGCAAGTGATTGGGACAATAATCACCGCAGGCAAAAACCTGTTCCATGCGCAGGCCGGCATTCGGAAAAGACTCGCTCATAAACCGGATCAATCGAGCGGTTTGGGGATCATACGCCGGTTGAACGCCAAGCTGATGTCGAATCAAATGCTGCACTGTTTCATACAACTGCTCCAGCAACTGGCTGCTGCCGGCGCCGTTTTCCTGGTAAACGTCGGCCATGCGGGCCATCAACACGCCAATGGTACGCCCGGGGTCATCCTCCGTCTGTATTGTACGGGGACCATCCTGCTGACCGGGGAAAAAAGAATCGGCGTGAATATACAATTCCTCCAATCCTTCGGCCGCCGCCATCGAAAACGGCGTATGAGGCGGCACGCAAACCACCGTTCCCGGCTGATAAACATAGCTGCGTTCGCCCACCGTTATAACACCGTTACCTTTTCGGTTAAGCAAAACAGACCAGCAATCCAGCTCTTGGCGAACATGCCGTACCGTAGGCGCCTGCATGCTGGCGGGACAGATCCAAGCACGATATTCCGGTGCTGAAAAAATACGGTTTTTTGTGACCAGATAGTGGTTTAAATATCGTTTGTCACACACCATGCGCACATAATTGACCCCATCCTCTACGCAATATGTCATAATGGACGTCACATCATCCAACGTTTCGATAACGACAAGACCTGTATTAACGCTCACATCCCGCAGGGGCGCTTTTTGCGCGTCATAGGTCACCATGTGCCAGCCTTGACCGGTGACCGCCGCACCAAAGCACAACACATCGCCACCTGTAACGGGGATCATTTGGCTGGTGTAAAAGTTACCGTCGGAACTCACCGCCGTACCACTCACCCATCCGCTTAACGCGTTTTTCGGATTAAACCAGTTGTTCGAATCGTTTGCCGGTTTAAAAACAGATAATACCATAACCAATACCCCCTGATGTGATATACCCAGTTGCTAAAATGTTGTAAATTTACAAATATCCTTTGCTTTTGTTATGGCAATTATGATTGGCTTTGATATAATTGTAATAGAAACTGCGGGATAATACAAGTGCTTGTTTCGTCGATCCTGAAACAGTTTGCAAAATTAACAACAAAGGAGAGTTTCGTATCATGTGGAAGTGTTTTGTTTACTGTTTCGCTTTTTTGCTGGCCGTGATACTATCCATCAGCGTTTTGCCCGGTCGATCCGCCATTGCCGAAACGCCGGTCAACCTGTATAACGCCGCCACCTGCACCGTCGGTTGGGTAGACGCCACCGGCAGCAGCCCGGACGGCAGCTTCAGAACTACCGATTATATTGCCGTGCAGCCGGGCGATGTGGTGACGTTTGCCGCTGCCGTAGCCACCCAGGGTTGGCACATCGTAACGTTTTCTGCGCAAAAACAGGGTATTGCCGCCAAAACGCTTGCCAACGGGCTGACGACGGCCGATACCATCAGCGACGATTTGCGGGTTTTGGCATACACGGTGGAAGACGACGTAGCTTACATACGCTGGGTCGCCGACGCCCGCCTGACTACCCCCTACTGGCTCACGGTTAACCAACCTTTTACAGCTGCCCAGTACCGGGATTGGGCCGGAATGCCGCAGCCGGAGGACCCCGATCCGGAAGATCCGGTGGATGAAACAAATCCGCTGTATGGCAAAACCGCTTTGTTTGTAGGCGATTCCATTTGTTACGGTTCCTGGGACAACGAGCCCCGCCAAGCCTACGCCGGCCGCATTGCCGCAAAATACGGCATGACGGTGGAAAACCCCGCTCAGGGAGGGGAATCGTTTTCCACTGTTCGGCCCAGCCGTATTGTGAACCAGCTGCACCAAAACCGCACCGGTGTTTATGATTATGTGATTATAGAAGGCGGCGTGAATGACGCCTGGGGATCGGTTGCGACCGATCCGCCCACACCGGCACCGGTTGGCCGCATGAGCGCCGGTTTTGATCCGGCAGACTTTGACGTGAACACCTTTGCCGGCGGTTTGGAAGAAGCGTTTTACTATGCGCGCACGTATTTCCCGGACGCCCGTGTGGGTTATATCACCAGTTTTTATGCGCCGTTAGCCGTTGGCGTGGGGCGTTGCAGCGATATGTCGGAATACTTCGACCAAGCGCTGCGCATATGCGAAAAATGGGGTATACCGGTTTTGGATTTGTATAACGATCCTTACGTTTCAAACAGGCTGTTAAAAACCAACACCTACACATATCTGCGAGATTCTTTGCATCCCAACGCCGCGGGCTATGACCAATTGGCGCCGTACATTGGAAAATGGATGGAAACATTGGAGCCAAATGAAGTGTATGAAGCTTCGCCCTGGTACAACAAAAAAGCGCTGTTCGTTGGCGATTCCATCAGTTACGGCCACCATGATACCCCTGCCGGCTACGGTTGGCCGGGCCGTCTGCAAGATCTGCTGCACATTCAGTCTGACAATCAATCAACCAGCGGCTGGTCTATTTCCACCATACGCGGGGCGCAAATCGTTTCGCAAATTCGCGCAAATCAAGCCAATGCTTACGATTATGTTATTATACAAGGCGGCGTAAACGACGCCTGGGACGACGCGCCCGTGGGCACGATCAGCGACGGTTACAAACCCAGAAACAACAACACATTTGCCGGCGCGTTAGAATACACATTTTATATGGCGCGCAAATGCTATCCGGCTGCCAAAATGGGATATATTCTCACTTTCAGCATGCCGCTGCTGGAAAAAGACATGACCCCCTATCGAGAAGTGGCTCTGCAAATCTGCCGCAAATGGCAGGTATCCTGTCTGGACATGATAGGCGACAACGTAAGCGAAACGTTGCTGGACCACACGTCCGCCGTTTATATGGCCGACGGCGGGCATCCCAACCGGGCAGGGTATGACAAATTGGCCCCCTATATTGCCAACTGGTTTACCGCCATTCCCTATACCGATACGGAGATCCTGTCCCATCCGGGCGTATATCAGGAAATTTTGCAGGTAGAAAACGCGATTGACCACATTGGCTTAGTCACCGTTGAAAACGCGCAGCAAAAAGCGGACGTTATATCGGCGGCCCGACAAGCGCTCACCGCGCTTACCGAAAAACACGGTGCGGGGGTACTGCCCATGGTAAAAAACGTTGCCGCATTGCAAGCCGCTGAAGCCGCTTATGAAGAGGCGTTAGCCCCGGCTGTGCGTTACGGCGATGTAAACGGCGATGAAAAAGTGGACGCGGCCGACGCCTTGGCGGTGCTGAAAGCCGCTGTGGGCAAAAGTACGCTAACCGACGCGCAGCGCAACCTGGCCGATGTGAATAACGACAAAAAAATCGATGCGGGCGACGCATTGCTGATTTTGAAAAAAGCAGTCAACAAAATCGACCGTTTCCCTTGTGAAGAAACGAAAGCATAACAAAAGCATAACAACAAAAAACCGGCTGAAGGAAATTTCCTTCAGCCGGTTTTGTTGGATGGATGATCAGTCGTTTACGTAGGGCATAAGCGCCACGTAGCGAGCCCGCTTGATGGCGGTGGTCAACGCACGCTGATGACGGGCACAGGTGCCGGTCACACGGCGGGGCAGGATCTTCGCACGTTCCGAGGTGAACTTGCGCAGACGGGCCACGTCTTTATAGTCGATGGTTTCCACTTTATCCACGCAGAACTGGCAAACTTTTTTGCCGCGTTTGCGGTTGGGGCGCGCAGGCCGTTCGGGCCGTTCGGGCCGTTCCGGACGTTCCGCTGCCGGTTGTTCGGCGGCAGGGCGTTTGGTTTCTTCCATGAGTAACACTCCTTATCGTTACAAAATGCGTGCCGTTGCAATGCTTAGAACGGCAGATCGTCGTCCGCGGCTTCTATTTCGCGAAAATCGGAATCGCCGGCGTTTTCAAATGCCGGGGGAACCTGCGAATCGTCAAAGCCGGGCGCGGCTTGGGAGGGCGCGGTGTTGCCGTCCCGCTTGGAATCGGCAAAAAACACGTTGTCGGCCACAATGGTGTAAGCCTTGCGGCGAATGCCGTTGCGGTCGTCGTAGGTACGGGTCTCCATACTGCCCTGCACAGCGATCATGCGGCCCTTTTGAAAGAACCGGCTGACAAATTCGGCTGTGTTGCGCCAGGCAACCACGTCAAAAAAGTCGGTTTGCCGTTCGGTGCCCTGTTTGGCGTAGCTGCGCTCCACCGCGATGGTGAAAGAGCACACGTTCACGCCGTTGGGGGTTTGGCGCAGTTCGGGGTTATCGGTCAGGCGACCCATCATGATGACGGAATTCAACATTTTCGTTCACCTCTACCCTTACTTTTTGATGATCATAGTCCGCAATACGCCGTCGGTGATTTTGAACACACGGTCCAGTTCGGCGGGGAAAGCGGGTTCGGCAGAGAAGTTGATGAGCACATAGTACCCTTCTTCTTCATCGTTGATGAGATAAGCCAAGCGACGCTTGCCCCATTCATCCACGCTGTCGATGGTCCCGTTTGCTTCGATGAGTGTCTGGAATTTTTCCTTGAGCGCCACAGCGGCTTCTTCGCCGTTTTTCACGCTGAACACCATCATAACTTCATAGTTTCCGGCCATTTTTACAGCACCTCCTTCTGGTCTTTCGGCCCTGAACGTTGTTCAGAGCAAGGAGCAGACATTTCATATATTTATCTGCACAAGGGCAAGTATACCATGCCAAAGGCGGCTTGTCAATCTTTTTTTGCGCGCAAAGCGCACTTTTCGGCCGCACAGGCCGGCATGGCGCTTATTCGTTGGCGGCGGCCGGCATGGCATTGGGCTGCGGGTCGACCACCTGGCCGGCAAACAGCACAACACCGTTGGCGTCGGTAATGAGGAACCCGAACGGTCCGTCTACCACAAAATCATGGAAATAGACCGGCGGGGCGTACGCGGCGGCACCGGGCTCGTTATCCACAATGGTTGCTGCCGCGCCTTTGGCACCGTGCTCATTCACTTCTACCGTTGCCTGATGCAAAATGCGCGAAACCCGCAACGGCTGGTCGGTCAAGGTGGAATCATACGCGTCAAAGGTGTGTTCCAAATAGCCGTTATTTTCCAACACATCTTTCATGGCCGTTGTGCTCTCTATGGAAAAGCGAGGGAACACGCACCGGGTATAATGACGGGCGCCGTCGGCATACATACGCTCATATTGGTCGGTCATGTTAATGCGTTGCAGCGAATCGGCTGCCGTTGCTTCGGCCAAAGAACAGCCCTGCTTGGGCAACACCAGCACCAGCCGGTAACCATGGGCGGTCACTGCCGGAAAATAGCGCGCTTTCTCGGTTTCGGCCACCTCGCCGCGCATGTGCTTGCCAAGCAAAAAATCCATGGTCACTTTCCCGTCCGCGCGATTGAACGGCATGGGCCGCACCGGCAGATCCACGCCTTTCATATCCCAAACGTCAGCAAAACAAACCGTGTTGATCAACGAAACCAACGTGTCACGATCCATCTGAAAGTCCCGGTCGATCAAGCCGTTGGTTTTTTCCTTCACATAATCCCGCACCTGTTGGTTGGCGGCGCTGTTATCGTCGGCAAACGGGACCCGGAACGCGCCGCAATGCAGGTTGTTTGCCAAATCATCCAGCGCGTTTTGCCGGGTTTGCAGCCGGGCGTCCAGCCAAATCGAATTGCTCAAGATGACCGGGGTGCCGTCGGCATCCGATTGATTCAACGCCTGATATAACGCGCCGGCGCGCGCCACATCATCGGCGCTCATTGCCAGCAGCGTTTCCACTTCGTTTTTCACAGTCGCGTCGCCCACCGCATGCAGCATGGCCATCGCCATATACAGGGAAACAGGTGACATAACGTAATTAGACCCCTTCGCCTGCGCACGGCTCATTTCATACAGACGAGCCGAAAAACCGGACAGTTTGGCATAATAAGGGTCCCGGTCCGACTGCTGCCGGCGAAACGGGCCGGTGCCCACCGCGAATGCCAGCACGAGGAATGCGTCCTGTGCGTCGATCGTATGATCCCCATAGGCTGCTTCACCGGTTATTGCGGCCAGCACGGCAGAAACGTTGGCCGTGTTGAATTGTTCATTGGTCAACTCCGCTTTGCCAACGGCTGCCTGCAAAATCAGCAGAGCGTCGCGGGCGTCTGTGCGGCCGTCCGCATTCACATCGCCCAGCGGCGATCCAGTTTGCGCGGCGGCCGGCGGTGCTGCCGCCAAAGCCAAAATCAAAACCAAAAGCCAACATATCCATCGTTTCATAGGAATGCCTCCTTGTTGTTACTACTTATTATACGACGAAAACCTTGATTTTTCTCACTTTTTTTGCAAAAAACTTTAAAAAAATAAAAAAACCGGGGCTTTTGAAAAAATGGGTGGACTTTTTTGCCCGTTTGGTGTATAATAATTTGGTCTATAAAACCAACACAGTGGGTTGGTTGTATGCAGGAGGAAAACACTATGAAATTCGTTACCCGTATTCTCGCGCTGATATTGGTAGGCGTTATGGCCCTTACGTTGGCGGCCTGCCACCAAAAGGATGAAGTTGTGATGACCGTGGGTGAAACGTCCATTCCCGCCGGGCTGTATCTGGGTTTTCAGCTGGAAGCCTACCAAACTCTGATGAACGGCGTGCAGGAACAGTTGAGCGCCAGCAGCGACGCCCCCACCATCAACACATTTGCCGACTATTTCAATTATGATTACGAAGGCCAAAGCGCCGCCGATTATATTCGCACCCAAGCCGAAAAAAGCGCGGTGGAATATGCCGTGGTGCAAAAGTTGTGCGCCGAATATGAACTGGAGCTTTCCAAAGATCAGGTGGATTATCTGGACAGTTACGCCTCCTATTACTGGGCCAATCTGGAACCCTATTACACCGCCAACGGCGTAAGCCTGGAAACCTATAAAGAGATCAACCGGTTCAAATCGCTGCGCAGCCTGCTGTTTGATTATTATTATAATGAGCCGAACGAAGAAACCGGCAAGGGCGGCGTGGAACAAGTGGCCGACAAAGACCTGCTGAGCGCCCTGACCAAAGACTATTTGCTGGCCGATTTCATCAGCGTGGCCACCACCCCCGCCGACAGCTCGGCCGAAGCCATTACCGACGAGCAGATCGCCGCCATGAAAGAAAAGTATGACGGTTATGCCAAGCGCTTCAACAGCGGCGAAGCCACCTTTGCCGAAATTTATAAAGAAGACACCGGCAGCGAACTGCAGCTGACCGAAAACACCGTGACCGGCACCGATGCCGACCCGGCCGACAGCTCCATTTATCCCAGTTCGGCCAAAGTGCTTTCGAAAAACGACAGCGACACCACCCAATACGACCTGTTTGCCGCCCAAATGAAGGCGGACGGGTTTGCTTACGGCAAAGCCTATGTGCTGGGCGGCAAAGACGCCGGCGCCTATTACCTGGCGGTATTTTACGATCTTTCCAAAGACGCCTATTATCTCAAACAATACCGCAGCACCCTGCTGCATGATTTGAAGGACGATACCTTTACCGAAAAACTGGCTGCCGAAGGCGCCAAACTCACCCTGGTGAAAAACGACGGTTTGATGAATTATTACAAACCCACCAACATTAACTTTGATAAAGTTGCCAGCGCCAAATAAACATTCGGCAAAAAAGTCTTTACAAATCGGCACAAATGTGCTATACTACCTGTTGCACTTCCCGTTTCCGGGCTTTTGGGGTCACCGTCCTTTGGCGCAGATGCGGGAGAATATTAAATGAGGTGAAAATAATGACCAACGAAATCAAACAACAAATCATGCAGGAACATGCCCTGCATGAGGGCGACACCGGTTCGCCCGAAGTACAGATTGCTGTGCTGACCTATCGCATCAACGAACTCACCGAGCATTTGAAGATCCATAAAAAGGACCATCATTCCCGCCGCGGTTTGCTCAAAATGGTCGGTCACCGCCGCAATCTGCTGGCTTATCTGCAAAAGAAGGATATCGAACGCTATCGTTCCATCATCACCAAATTGGGTATCCGTAAATAAGCACACCGTTACGGGCGGACTGTTTCACACTGTCCGCCCGTTGCACTGTATTTTGCCGGAAAATCGCGCCTTTAGCAGTGAACAGATGTCTTGCCGTGCGAGATATGTGTTTATTGCTAAAACGGGATCTTCCGGACGTTATATAAACAGGAGGATCAAACCATGTTTGAAAATGCAAGAACCTTTGAAACCGAACTGGCAGGCCGCAAGCTGGTGGTAGAAACCGGCAAACTGGCCCAGCTGGCCAGCGGCGAATGCATGGTGCGCTATGGCGACACCGCCGTGCATTGCACCGCCACCATTTCCGAAAAGCCCCGTGAAGGCGTGGACTTCTTCCCCCTTTCGGTAGACTATGAGGAAAAACTGTATGCCGTGGGCCGCATCCCCGGCTCGTTCCTGCGGCGGGAAGGTCGTCCCACCGAAAAAGCCATTCTGGCTTCCCGCGTGATCGACCGCCCCATGCGCCCCTTGTTCCCCAAGGATATGCGCAACGACGTTTCCATCGTGTGCACGGTCATGTCCGTAGACCCGGAATGCCCGCCTGAAACGGTGGCCATGATCGGCGCTTCCATCGCCGTTACCATTTCCAAAATTCCGTGGAAAGGCCCCACCAGCGCCGTTAGCGTGGGCATGATCGACGGCCAGTACGTCATCAACCCCTCGTATGCCGACCAAAAGAAATCCCGCATGGCCGTAACCGTGGCTTCTACCGATACCCTGGTGGCCATGATCGAAGCCGGCGCCGACCGGGTGAGCGATCAGGAAATGTTCGACGCGATCATGTTCGGCCACGAAGCCAACCAGGCCATCATCCGCTTCATTAAAGACATTCAAAAAGAAGTGGGCGTGGAAAAGATGGAATTCATTTCCAACGATCCCGACCCCGATATGTATGAAGCCGTGAAAAACCTGGCCATTGAAGACGTGCGCGCCGCCCTGGATACCGACGACAAACGGGTGCGGGACGAACGGCTGATCCCTGTGTATGAAAAAGTGCACGCCCAGTTGGACGAAGCCTATCCCGAACAGGAAGCCAAGCTGGACGAATGCCTGTATAAACTGCAAAAATACGTGGTGCGCCGCTGGCTGCTGGACGATGGCAAGCGGGTAGACGGCCGCGGTATCAACGAGATCCGTCCCCTGGCGGCCGAAGTAGGCCTGCTGCCCCGCGTACACGGCAGCGGTTTGTTCACCCGCGGCCAAACCCAGGTGCTCACCGCCCTCACCCTGGGCCAGATCAGCGACGCCCAGATCTTAGACGGGCTGGATGATGAAGAAACCAAGCGGTATATGCATCAATACAATTTCCCCTCCTATTCGGTGGGCGAAACCCGGCCCAGCCGCGGCCCCGGCCGTCGCGAGATCGGTCACGGCGCCCTGGCGGAACGCGCGTTGCTGCCGGTCATCCCCTCGCTGGAAGAATTCCCCTACACCCTGCGGCTGGTATCCGAAGTGCTGTCCTCCAACGGCTCCACTTCGCAAGGCTCCATTTGCGCTTCTACCCTGGCGCTGATGGACGCCGGCGTGCCTATTAAGGAACCGGTGGCCGGTATTTCCTGCGGTTTGGTTACCGAAGGCGACCGCTTTATGACCATGGTGGACATTCAAGGCCTGGAAGACTTCTTCGGCGATATGGACTTTAAAGTGGCCGGTACCAAAGACGGTATCACCGCCATTCAAATGGACCTGAAGATCGACGGCCTCACCCCCGCCATCATTAAAGAAGCGCTGGAAAAGACCCACACCGCCCGCAACTATATTCTGGACGAAGTGATGCTCAAGGCCATTGCCAAGCCGCGTGAGGAACTGTCGCCCTACGCGCCCAAGATGCTCACTACCACCGTGAATCCCGATAAGATCGGCGATATCATCGGCAAGAGCGGCAAGGTCATCAAAGAGATCCAGACCAGCTGCAGCGTAGACGTGAATATTGAAGAAGACGGCCAGGTGTTCATTGCCGGTTTGGATATTGAAAACTGCCGCCGCGCGCTGAGCATGATCGAAACCATCGCCAACGACCCCGAAGTGGGCGCCATTTACAAGGGCAAAGTGACCCGCCTGATGAACTTTGGCGCGTTTGTAGAGATCGCCCCCGGTAAAGAAGGTCTGGTGCACATCAGCCATCTGGATGTCCGCCGGGTGGATTCGGTGGAATCGGTGGTTCAGGTAGGCGACGAGATCATTGTGCAGGTGCTGGAAATCGACGACCAGGGCCGTATCAATCTGTCCCGCCGCAACGCCCTCATCCAGGTGGAAGGCGCCGTGCCGGAAAATGAACTGCCCGCCGTTACCCGCCGTCCCCCCGCCCGCCGGGACCACGGCGACCGTGACCGCAGACGCCGGTAAGATTATAGTACCCCACCGCAGCCGTTTCCCCGGCTGCGGTTTTTTTGAATGGAACAGCACAATAGCCGATCCCGAATAGCAGAGGCAAACAGCCTGCTGAAAGACGACGTTTGCCACCAAAAAGCAGACCGCCATCTGCCGACTGTTCTGAAGGACGGTCGGCAACGAGATCCACCCTTTCAGGGTGATGAAATCGCCTCGACGGCGGTGGGTGGATTTCACCTGAGGGCAACGCCCGAAGACTTCACTTTTTGACGTTTGGCACACAAACGCCCTGCTTGTGCCGTTCTGCGACAAAAACCGGCTGAAACAAGGGCTTCCTTGTCCTTACCTCAGCCGGTTTTTATTGACTATCCTTTCGAGCACCTTGCTTCATGCGCCCCGCTTTTTCTTCGGCAAGAAAATTGCGTCATTTTACCACCGTTATTTCGTCATTTTGGATTCAGACAACATTTTAACACTATAATAATGTAAAAATGACATTAAAATGGTGTTTTCGAGGTGTTATCATGGACGACAAATTGGTACGCTATACGCTGCGGGTCGATCGGCAACTGTTTCGCAAGTTTCGCTATATTGCCGGGTTTCAGGGACGCTCCGCTAACAAAGAAATCGAACAATTCTTAAAGCGCTGTGTAATCAAATTTGAAGCGGAACACGGGCCGATCCAATTACCGGCAGAAGACGACGAATGATGATCCAATGAACGGTTCTGCTTTGCTGCACTGGTTGTTCCCCAACCGGTGCGCCTGCTGCGGGCGGGTGATTTACGCCGACCGCCGGCTGTGCGACGTCTGCCGCGACGCCCTGCCCTATATTCCCGACGGGGAATGCCCGGCCTGCGGCCTGCCCCGCAGCCAATGCGTGTGCGGCAACGCCAAGCGCACCTTTTTCCCCTGCGTTTCGCCCTTTTATTACGAAGGCGTGGTGCGGGACGGTTTGGTGACCCTGAAAACCGAAAACGCTACCCACGGGGTGGGCTTTTTTGCCGATTGCATGGCCCAAAAGGCCACCGCTGCCTTTGGCGGACAGTTTGACGGGGTGGTATTTGTGCCCATGACCAAGGCCGCCACCCGGGCCAGAGGCTATAACCAAAGCCGGCTGCTGGCCAAGGCGCTGGCAAAGCGGCTGCGCATTCCCCTGCTGGACGGCGCCCTGCGCCGCCTGATGGACACCGAAAGCCAGCACCTTTCGGGCATGCTGCAGCGCAAGGGCAACGTGTTTGGCGTGTTTGAAGCCGACCCCGCCCTGGTGGCCGGCAAGCACCTGCTGCTGGTGGACGACATCATCACCACCGGCGCCACCCTGGACGAATGCGGCAAAATGCTCATGCTGGCCGATTGCGAAGAAGTGGTCGGCGTTACCGTGGCTTCCACCAAACGCGGCCGCACCCGGGCGGAGGAGGAAGAGCAGGAAGAAGAACAATTGTAAAATAATACGATGGATCCCTACCGCCACAGGCACCCGCCTGCGGCGGTTTGTTTATTTTTAGCAATAATTCACAAAACCACGCGGCAATTTTCTACACAAAATTATAGCAGCCCGCTTCTGGACAAAATCCAAGGGGGCGGTACAATAAAAAGGTAATGCCGCAGCCGCAGTTGCGGGTGCGAAATAACAGGAGGATAGTATGAAACGAAGAACAAAAATCATGGCCGTTATTCTGAGCGTGTGCGTGCTGCTGGTAACAAGCGCCGTGGGCTGTATAACCGCGTCGGCATTAACCAGCGGAATCTACACATATACCGTCACAGGCGGGCACGCTACGATCACCAAATGCAGCACGTCTGCCAGCGGTGCCATCACCATTCCTGATACGTTGGGCGGTTGCAAAGTGACCAGCATCGGTGAATCTGCTTTTTCCGGCTGCAAAGGGCTTGTTTCTATCGCTATTCCCGATAGTATGACCAGCATAGGAGGTTCGGCTTTTTGTGACTGCACGGGGCTTACCTCTATTACCATTCCCGACAGTGTGGCCAGTATTGGCTATAAGGCTTTTTCCGGCTGTACAGGGATCACTTCAGTTACTATTGGCAACAGCGTGAGGACCATTGGCAAATCTGTTTTTTCCGGCTGCAAAGGGCTTGTTTCTATCGTTATTCCCGAAGGTGTTACCAGTATTGGTGAATCTGCTTTTTCCGACTGTACAGGACTTACTTCTATCACCATTCCTGACAGTGTGACCAGCATCAGTAGGGGCGCTTTTTCCGGCTGCACAGGGCTCACTTCTGTCACCATTCCCGACAGTGTTATCAGTATTAGCGTATTTGCTTTTTTCGGCTGCACAGGACTTACCTCTATTGCCATTCCCGACAGTGTGACCAGCATTGGCGAAGGTGCTTTTTATAACTGCACAAGCCTTGCTTCAGTAAAACTTTCTCGAAAAATTGAGCAAATTGGGCCTTATCTAAAACCAGGCCTGAGGGGCGTTTTTGAGAAGTGTTCAAGTTTGACTGCTATCGAGATTCCAGAAAGCGTAACATGCATCGGTATACGCGCTTTTGCAGGAACAGGACTCACTTCCATCACCATCCCAGATAGTGTGACAGATATTGGTGAAGGCGCTTTTTATGGCTGCAAAGATCTTGCTTCGGTAAAACTGTCTAACAGCATCAAGCAGATCGGGCCTCGTTACAGTGCCTTTGGTCCAAATTCATATTATAAAGGTGTTTTTGCAGGCTGTCCATCGTTGACTACGTTTGTGATTCCAGACAGTGTTACGTTCATTGGTCCTCGTGCCTTTGCCTGGTGCAAAGGGCTCACCTCCATAAAATTTCCAACAAATATACCGGAATTTGGCGAAGATGTTTTTTTGGGATGCAGTGGATTTCAAACATTAACCATTATGCGTGATGAAGATATGCATATATTTAAAAACAGCAAGCAACTACGGCAAGCGACCATTGGTGAAGGCGTAACGACGATTCCCGACAAAACGTTCTTTCAATGCAATTATTTAGACGAAATATACATTCCGGCTACTGTGAAAAAAATCGGCGACAATGCGTTTGACGCTTGCGCCTCCTTAAAAAAAGTGCGCTTTGGCGGCACCGAAGCGGAATGGAAAGCCATTTCATTTGGGCAATCGAATTATTTGCTGTTTGCCGCAGACATCGAGTATAACGCCAAGAGCGACGCGGCCATGGTTGACGAAGCCATTGCGGCGCTGCCCGAAACGGTAACGTTGAAGGACAAAGCCGCCATTCAGGCGGCCAGAACGGCCTTTAACGCGTTAACGCTTGACCAGCAAGGCGCGGTTGCCGGCATTAAGCAGCTGGAAGCCGCCGAAACTGCGCTGGCCGCTTTGCTTGCGAATGTGCGCGGAGACGTGAACGGCGACGGTGTGACCAACGCCAAAGACGCGCTGGTGGCACTGAAAGCGGCGGTGGGCAAACAAAAACTGACGGCCGAACAGCAAGCCGCCGCCGATTTGAACGGTGACAGCAAGGTGGACGCCAAGGACGCTTTGATCATTTTAAAGATCGCGGTGCACAAGGCGTAACGGCCGCCTGTGAGCCAATACAAAAAACACCGGACCCGCGGGTCCGGTGTTTTCCTTTTTGTGTTTATTTCTTTTTGATCTTGCTCCAATAGGCGGCGAAGGCTTGTTCGGTTTTGTTATCGCCGGGGTGGTAATAGGTGGCGCCCGCCAGGGCGTCGGGCAGATATTGCTGAGCCACCCAATGGTCGGGATAGGCGTGGGGATACAAATAATTTTGCCCTTTCACGGCCTGGTCTTCCCCGTCAAAATGCTTGTTTTGCAGCTGCCGGGGCACCGGGCCGCCCTTGCCGGCCTGCAGGTCGGCCATCACGGCGTTGATGCCTTCGTAAGCGCTGTTGGATTTGGGCGACTGGCACACCAGCACCACCGCGTCGGCCAGGGGGATGCGGGCTTCGGGCATGCCCACCTGCAAGGCGGCGTCTACCGCCGCTTTCACAATGGGAATGATTTGGGGATAAGCCAGCCCCACGTCTTCACACGCGCACACCATAAGCCGGCGGCAGGCGGAAGGCAGGTCCCCCGCCAGCAAAATGCGGCCCAGATAATACAGCGCCGCGTCCGGGTCGGACCCCCGCATGGACTTTTGAAAGGCGGAAATGCAATCGTAATGCTCGTCGCCCGTGCGGTCATACCGCAAGGCGGAATGGGTGGTCAGGTCCCGCACGAGGCTCTTGGAAACGGATATGGTATCGCCCGACCGCTCCCCCGCCGTGAAGCACAGCTCGCACACGTTCATGGCCTTGCGCACGTCGCCGCCGGCAAAGTCGGCGATCAGCCGGTCTACCCCATCTTCCAGCGCAAAGGTAACGGCCTGTTCCTGCTCTAAAAACCGGAAGGCCCGGGCCACGGCCGGCAGGGTTTGTTCCGGCGTAACGGCCTTGAATTCAAACACAGTGGAGCGGCTGAGCAAGGCGCCGTACACATAAAAATAGGGGTTTTCGGTGGTGGAGGCGATGAGCGTGATGCCGCCGTTTTCAATGTGTTCCAGCAGGGATTGCTGCTGTTTTTTGGTGAAATACTGGATCTCATCCAGATACAGCAAAATGCCCTTGGGCGCCGCCAGGGTGCCGATTTCGGCCACCACTTCCTTGATGTCCGCCGTGCCGGCGGTGGTGCAGTTCAGCCGGTGCAGCCGCTTTTCGGTGCGGGCGGCAATAATAGACGCCAGCGTGGTTTTGCCGGTGCCGGACGGCCCGTAAAATATCAAATTGGGAATTTCGCCGCTTTCAATAATGCGGCGCAGGGCGCAGCCTTCCCCCAGCAAATGGGGCTGACCCACCATATCGTTCAGGCTGGCGGGCCGCAGACGGTCGGCAAGAGGAGCAGTCATGATTCATCAATCCTCCGGGTAACAAAGTGCCCACTCGAAAAACGGGCGGGCACATTGGGTTTTTATTTTGCGTAATCGATGGCGCGGCTTTCGCGGATCACATGCACCTTAACCTGGCCGGGATAATCCAGCTCCGATTCGATGCGCTGCACGATCTCGTGGGCGGTGATGACCATTTGATCGTCGGAGATCACTTCGGGCTTGACCATAATGCGGATCTCGCGGCCGGCCTGAATGGCATAGGACTGTTCCACACCGTTAAATTCGTTGGCGATGCTTTCCAGCCGTTCCAGCCGTTTGATGTAGTTTTCGATGTTTTCACGCCGGGCGCCGGGCCGGGCGGCGGAAATGGCGTCGGCCGCCTGCACGATGCAGGCGATGACCGTTTTGGCCTCCACGTCGCCATGGTGGGCCTGAATGGCGTGCACCACTTTTTCGTTTTCTTTATATTTGCGAGCCACTTCCACGCCAAGTTGAATGTGGGAGCCTTCCATTTCATGGTCCAGCGCCTTGCCGATATCATGCAGCAAACCGGCGCGACGGGCCAGCGCCTCGTCTTCGCCCAGTTCGGCCGCCATTAAGCCGGACAAATAGGCCACTTCCATAGAATGGTTGAGCACGTTTTGGCCGTAGCTGGTGCGGAACTGCAGTTTGCCCAGCAGTTTCACCAGTTCGGGGTGGATGTTGTGCACGCCCACCTCCAGCACGGCGCGCTCGCCTTCTTTTTTAATTTTATGCTCCACTTCCTTGCGGGCTTTTTCCACCATATCTTCAATGCGCGCGGGCTGGATGCGCCCGTCGGCGATGAGTTTTTCCAGCGTTAAGCGGGCAATTTCACGGCGCACCGGTTCAAAGCAGGAAAGGGTGATGGCTTCGGGCGTATCGTCGATGATCAGATCGACGCCGGTAGCCACTTCCAGCGCGCGAATGTTGCGTCCTTCACGGCCGATGATGCGGCCTTTCATTTCATCGTTGGGCAGAGGCACCACCGAAACGGTCGCCTCCGAGGAATGGTCGGCGGCACAGCGCTGAATGCATTGGGAAAGCAGTTCCCGCGCCCGCTCGTCGGCTTCTTCCTTAAAGCGTTGTTCAAAGCTGAGGATCTTCACGGCCTTTTCATGGTCCAGTTCCGATTCCAGGTTAGAAAGCAGGTAATCCTTGGCCTGTTCAATGGTCAGGCCGGAAATGCGTTCCAGCATTTCAAATTCCCGCTTTTTCAGTTCTTCGGTTTCGGCCAGTTTGGCTTCTACCTCTTTTTCACGAAGATGAAGTTTTTCCTCCTTCGCTTCCATGTTGTCCATCTTTTTGTCGAGGGACTCTTCCTTTTGCTGCAGCCGGCGTTCCTGACGCTGGATCTCGCTGCGGCGTTCCCGGTTTTCTTTTTCCGCTTCACTGCGAAGGCGGTGGATCTCATCTTTTGCTTCCAGCAGAGATTCTTTTTTCTTCGCTTCGGCGGTTTTCATCGCGTCGTTCAGGATCCGCTTCGATTCCTCTTCGGCCGACCCCAGGATACCTTCGGCTTTTTTCTTGCGGTGCGCAATGCCGAGAAAATAACACACAATGCCAAATAACACGGCGCCCACCGCAAAGCCAATCAACAGACTTTGCCAATTCATGGGTTATTAACCTCCTGTATATATTAACCGCTGTTTAAGGCAAAAAACGGGTCAAAGGAGTGGTTTTGCTTTGCCAGAACGGGCCGCGGCAGCGCCCGATAAAACAGGTGTTGGCAGGCGGTCACATATCGGTAAAAACAACATATCGATAAATGTGGCCACACTATCACAACATATAACATTTTAATACAAAACGTAAATAATGTCAAGCGCCGGGGCGCAGTTTTTTGAAAAAACGCGCACAATAAAAAAGCACCGCACACGATTCGGCGTGTGCGGTGCGGGAATCAACGGAAGATTTAAGATCTTCAGCCTTCAACAAGTTCAGGCGTTTCGGGTTGGGGCATTTCGGCCTTCAGCTTGGCGATCTGTTCATTCATGGCGTCGCCCTTGGGGAAGGTTTCGATTTTGCCTACCGCATATTTGAGCATAAGCAGGGCGTCGCCGGCGTTCACCTGTTCGTCGCCGTTCAGGTCGGCGGCTTCCATCAGATCTTTATAGATCTCGGTTTTGCCTACCGCCACGCGCAGCGCAAGCAGGGCGTCTTTCGCGTCGATGTTGTCGTCCACAATAATGTCGCCC
>CADBNN010000015.1 GCA_902796075.1 Oscillospiraceae bacterium
ATTGGCGGTGCCGTATTTATTGTCGCCGATCTCTTTCAGGTTAAAATAATACACCCGCTGGTCTTTGCCGGTGTCGCCGCCATAGGCAAAACGCTTGCCGATGGTTTTGAAGGTTTCCAGAATGCTTTTGCCCAAACTGCCGGCAAAAATGCTGGGTTCGGTGGAGGTATCATAGGTAAATTCGCCCGGTTCGGCGCACACTTCCACCACTTTGCCCTGTTCCACAATGATCATGCATTGGCCGTCGGCCACCGCAATGCCGGAACCGTTGGAAATAATGTTATCGCTGCCCTTGGTGTTGGAGGAGCGGTTGCCGATGCGCTTTTGCCCCTTTACCACCAGCGTGTTTTTATCGATGGCCTCGCAGTAGAAAAACTCTTTCCATTGATCGGCCAGGGTACCGCCCAGGGCACCGATGCCAGCTTTGATAAGACCCATTGTTCATACTCCTTTCGAATAATGGAATAAGATTCCGTTTTGATTATACCAAACCCCGCTGTAAAAAGCAAGAAAAACCCGCCAAAAAACGGCAAATGCCGCCCCCGCAAACGGGAACGGCACCGGACGTTATACCCGAAAGATCCGGCCGAAGCATTCGGGATGGAAAAAATCGGGTTTTTCGCTGTGAATGGGACTCCAACAAGCGTAGTGCGGGGCGGCGGTATGGTCGCCGCATTTGTAAAAATTGGCCCCAACGGGCTCGCCGGCCGCATAGCAAAAGCCGGGAAAACGGCTTTCCAAAAAGGCGGCGGGAATGGTGAAGGTGACCTGCCACCGGTCGGGCAGCCGCACGGCCCGGGGGGCAAAATCCGGCCGGTGGGCCGGGTCGATCAGGCCGAAATCGCCGTTGTGATAATGGCCCACCAGCAGCGTGCCGGCGGCGTTCAGTTCAAAATCGCAAAAAGCCGGCCGGTCAGGCAACGGGGCAATAAAAAATTCCAGACAACTGTCTTGATACACCGGGTCGTTGGGTTGACGGTAGGTGATTTTAGGATCGCTTTCCAGCGCGGTCAAGCGCACCAGCAGCGCGTCCGGCTGCCAGCACACCCGGGCAAAGGCCGCCGGCGCCGTGGGAAATGCCGGCCAGGGACAGCAGGCGATCTCCGCCCGGGGCGCCAAGGCGAAAGCGTCCCCCTGCTGCGCCGCCCGGGGCGCACGGTAAACACACATAACAGATTCCTCCCCTATTGCAAAGGCGAAACGGGCAGTCGGTTTGCGCCGGGCTGCCCGCTTCTGAGAAAGAAAGATAATGAAAAAACGAACGATAACTTTTTTATTTGGTGGAATCGCAAATGATGGGACGCGCCAGATCGCTGCTGACGTACACCTGGGTGTTGAACAGCTGCAGCATGGAAGCGGGCGTTTGCATGGTGACCGGGCCGTACAGCGTAAGGCGGGAGATCATGCGCTGCCAGCTTTCCACCCCGCCGGGAGACGTGAGACTGTGCATTTCAAAATGGAAGCGGGCGTGTTTCATATCCCGGGGGCCGATGGTAACAGCCTTAGGAGGCACGTTGGCCACGTCGCCGCTGAAGCCGAAAGCGGCAAAAAGCGAGTTTTCGGCAATGGTGAGGGGGTGCTGCGTAACCAGCCGGCTGCCCAGTTCTAAAAACTCTTCCATGGTGTCGGCCTTGAATTCTTCCGTATCGGGATCAATAAAGGCGGTGTGGCCCGGCCAACCGGTGGCGCTGTAGCACACGTCGGCTCCGCCGTCGCCCACTTCGTCTATGATCTTGGAATAATCCTTGTAATTTTCGGTGGTAAAGTAATGGAAATGGTCTTCCGCCGGGCGCAGTTCGGGCCGCAGATTGCCGTAAAAACTGGCCTGGAACGCGTGGCCAAGCCCCGACCGGTAAGACAGCGGCGCCACGTTGCCTTCCTCGTCAGCCCATTCGTCCATATTAAAGGTGTGCACGTTGCGGCAGCTTACGTTGTGCAGGTTGCACAGTTCCGCCACGTTGGCATAGGCGGACGGCCAGGGATTGGGGAAGATCATAACCAGTTTTTCGTCCCGCTCGTCCGACTGTTTGATACGGGCGAACACGTCGGCCACAAACAAGGGGGTCACGTCGTCTACGATCTTGACCTTAAAATTGGGATTATTCGGGTTGGGCGTGCCCTCCATATCCTCCCGCTTCATGTTGCGCAGCCGTTCCAGCACTTCCTGATCCCGGAAGGGGATCCAGGGGGCGGGTTTGAAAGTGAATTCCTTTTCCATGCAAAACACTCCTTTATTATGATTAAAAATGGCCGCCGCACCAATCCAGCAAAAACAGTGCCAGATTTTTGGTGTATTCGACCAGTTGGTCACATTCCACAAACTCATCGGGCTGATGAGCGCCGCCATACAGTTTGAAATCACGCACAAGGCCGTAATTGATGCTGTTTTTGCCGGCATATTGCAAAATCAGGTTCAGATCGGTCAGGCAGGAAGCGGTGACCGGCAGCGGTTTGCCCCGCACCACGGTGGCCGCCCGCTGAAACGCGTCGATTACCCCTTCGGTATCTTCCATTTCGCCGTATTCAAAGAAACGAGCCATAGGTTCAAACCCTTTGGTTGTTACGTTAAAGGGGGCAACAGCCGCCCGGATCTGCTCTTCCAGCGCTTGCAATTCGGCCTGAATGACCGCTTCGCTGCTGTCGGTATAATACGAAAACTGCAAAAAACCGGCGGTCAGATCGGTGCCCATTTCGCCCGCCTTAAAGCCGGTGATGCGAAAGGCCGACCGCTGCATATCGGTGCCGGTATAGTGAGGGTTGGCGTGCAGTTCCGCCCGCCGCCGGGCGCCGAAGGGTTCCAGCAGTTTCATGGCGGCATACAGCGCTTCGGCCACCGAAGCGGAAGAATCCAGCAGTTCGTTGGATACCATGTTAAGCTGCAGCGCGCCGCCGCCCAGGGCAACGGGCCACAGTTCGTTATTGCCGCCGTCCAAATTCACGTATACATTGCAGGGATAGCCCAGGCAGGCGCTCAACGTGCCGCCGCCCCCGCCGTATTCTTCGTCGCAATAGGCGGTGAGCAGCAGATTCTGGTCCAGTTCGATCCCCAACGCCTGAAAAGCCTGCACAATGGTGGTCATGGCGGCAATGCCGCACTTGTCGTCGTTAGCGCCCCGGCCGTAAATGCGGCCGTCCTTTTGTTCGCCCAGCGGATCCACCGTCCAGGTTTCCGGCGCGCCGATGGGCATGGTATCGGTATGGGCCAGCAGCATAACGCTTTTGGCGCCCACACGCCCGGGTATGCGGGCCGTTACGTTGGGCCGGTGTTCACTGTCGCGCCCCGGCAAAAAAGCGGGGTGTTCGGCAATGCCGCTGATCTCCACCGGGGTATACAGCCGGGCGTTCAGGCCCATGCCGTCCCACATGCGCTTCACCAGCGCCGCGCAGGGCGCTTCGTTGCCGGTGGCAATAAAATTTTCAGACTGCACGGCCAGCAGCGCCAGCAAATTGTTGAACAACTGCTGTTGGTGGTCGTTGAGATAATCGATAACCTTTTGCTGTAACGCGGTCATGTGCGACACCTCTTACAGTTCATACAGCACCACCGTGCCCAGCCGGTCGCCGGAGCCGATGGCCAGATATTTGCCGTCCGGGCTGACGGCGCAGCAACTCATAAGGCACAAATTGAAACTGCCGGGGAATCCTTCGCGGTCCATTTGGGCATGCCCCAACCAGCGCAGACCGGTTTGGTCGTTATAGCGGAACACCACGCCCAGGTCGCTTTCGTCACCGCCCACGCCGTAAACGGTTTTGCCGTCCGGCGTGACCGACAAGGAGCGGATGGGCCCGTTGTTGGCGGCGGGGCCGAGGGCGAACACGCCGTTTTGGCCCACCAGGGCCAGCATGCCGTCGACCGTGCCAACCACGGTGCGGCCGTCGCCCAAACGGGCAGTTGCCGCCGGCACGGCTTTATATTGCCGGCCGGGATAAAACGGCAGATCGTCGGCGGCGCAAGGCGCCTGCACCGGATCGCACGCCGCCCGCAATTTGGCCAGCAGCGCCGGGTCGGCCTGGTCTGCGGGAATCACGTTGACCAGCGCCCCCTTGTGCAGCAAAAACACATAATCGTTTTGGCCGCCGCACAGGCCGGCCAGATCGTCGGCATTTTGCCACACCAGGGCTTTAATGACCGAATCGTCAATATGGTCGGGCGCCAGGGCGCGCCACAGCAAAGCCGGCGCGGCCGCCACGGCGTTGGGCACCACAAAGGGATTGGCGGCGCTGATCTGTTCCAGCGCTTTGAGTTTTTCGCCCATTTCAATGCAATGGGGATCTTGCGGATCATAATATCCGTCGTCTGTGTTGCCCCCCAGTTCATACATGTGGGGCCGGTACTCCTTCAGGTCCACGGCGGTGATATCCGGGCCGTCGGTGCCGTGGTTGGAACCGATGATGTACATAATATCCTGCTTGGTGATGCACACTTCGCTGTTCCAGCTGGCCACCCGCTGTTTGGTGCCCACAATGCCCATATATTCGGGGGTGCCGCCCCGGGTGATATCCCACCGGAACAGGCCGGCGGGCAAGCCGTATTCAATATGCTCGCTGCCGTCGTTAAGGGTGCTCACCACATACCACAGCACGCCCTGGCTGTCAAAATCCATGCCGAATATACCGTGGCGGTTTTCACCCCGGCAGAACTTATCGGCAAAGGGCATATATTCTTCGGTTTCGCGGATTTCGCCGGTGGCGGTGTCTAAACACACCAGCCGGCGGCCGTACATCACGGCAAAATACAGTTTGCCGTCCGGCCCCACCCGGCCGATGCTCAGGTTGGTAAAATCGCGGGTATAGGCCTGGGCGTGATGGGTGGGCTTAAAGTTCAGGTCGGTCACGGTCAGGGTCTCGGTGTCCACTTTATACACATAGCCCGTTTTGGAAGCGCCGTAAATGTTGCCGTCCGGCCCCAGGGTAAGGCGGAAGGAATACTGTTCCGAAACGCGGCCCAGGTCCTGCACCTTGCGGGTATCGAAGGAATAGCGATACAGATGGCCCCGGAACATGCCGGTAAAATACAGGCAGTTGTGAGCCGGCTCATACAGCGAACCGTAAATGGTTTCCCGCGGCACGGGCACGCCGTAGTTTTCGGCTTTGCCGGTGCGGGGATCGTACACCACAATGTTGGAACCGGGATACCCCTCCCAAATGTGGTGGTAATAGGCTTCGGGCATCCAGGTGGGATGGGCGGGACTTTTATCGGTGGTGTGGGTGGTCATGGTCATGCGCCCGTCGGGCATAAAGCAAATGGAAGAATGAAATTTGCTGGCCCGAATGGTCCGGTCGGAAGGCAGGATCACGTCTTCCACCTTAAAGCATTCTTTCACGGTGTTGTGTTCATAATCGTATTCGCACAGCCGCACATAATCGTTGGTGCAAATTTCCGAAGCCAATGCAAAATACAGTTTACCTTCGGGGCTGATATTACTGTCCCAAATGGCGTTGTGGGTGCAGTTTTGGGGATACACATACTGCCGAACGCCCGCCTGCGACATAAGCCGATAGTCTTGCACGCCGTTTAACAAAAACTCTTTCATACCGCAAAAGCCTCCAACAGATCAAATGATCCGGAATAGTTCAGCAAATAGTATACCAAACCGGCGGGCACTTGTCTTTACGATTTTAAACCTTAAATTTATGAGAATTGAACACCCGCCCCGGGGTGAAAAAACCGCCGGCACTTAAAATGCCGGCGGTTTTTATAAAAGCGCGCACAACGCTTTCAGGCAAGCGAGGTCATTCCCCCATCACCATGACCTGCGCCACCCGTTTGCGGCCGCGGGTGGTATCAAAGTCGATAAAGTGAATGCGGCCGAACTCGCCCAGATCGGGCTGACCGTCTACGATCACAATGGTTTCGCTGCGGCCGATGATGGAAGAGCGCAAGTGGGCGTCGGTATTATGACAGCCGCGGGCGTCTTCCCCGTGTTCTTCGGCAAAGGCCAGCGCCTTGGGGCCGGGATGGAGATACAGCCCTTCCCGCGTGCACAGGGGCGCCAGCTTGTCCATCACGTCCACCAGATCCTGCTGCAGGGTTTCCAGCCCGGTCATAGACATATCAAAGGCGCATTCCTGGGTGATGACGCTGCAGGTGGTGTGGTGGGAATACACCACCACAATGCCGTTTTGAATGCCCGAACGCTTCACAATGGCTTTGGTTTGGTCGGTCACGTCGTGAAACGTGACGGCGCGATGGTTGGATTGCAAAGTGATGGTTTCACGGTAGATCATGGTTAAGCCTCCCTTTTACGCCTGTTTTTTCAAATCATCGGCCGCCCGGCGGGTGGCGGCGATCATTTCATCGATCATGGCGATGGGGTCGGCGGCGTTCATAATGCCCGAAGCGGCGCCTGCCGCTTCCGACCCGGCCATAATAAAATCATACACCTGCTGGCCATTTGTAATACCGGCCGCCTGCTCCACCAGAATGGCGGGATCGATGGCCTTGATTTCCCGAATGGACGCCTTCACAAAGCCCATATCGCTCACCCCGCCCCCGGCGCCGCCGATGAGTTCAGAGGGTTCCGGATTGATGATATCGGGGTGCAGCTGGGCGATGGCCTTGGCTTCGTCGATGGTATCAGCGCAGGCGAACACCAGCATATCCAGTTCCCGCGCCCGGTCAATGGTGGCCTTGATGGCCGGCACCGACATGGGCTTTTCGCAATGGTTCACCACCACGCCTTTGGCGCCGGCGGCTTTAACGGCTTCGGGCAAAATATCCGCCATGCCCCGGCCGGGGCGCAGGGTGTCCATATAGGGCGCCAGCACGATCAGGTGTTTGGTGTGTTCCACCACCCGGCGGATCTCGACCACCGGGGTGATGAACAACACGTCGATATCATACTTTTCGGCGGCGGCGTCGGCGGCCAGCGCGTATTCCAGCACCGTGTCGCCGTAAATATAGTTTTTGGTGCCGATCTCAAAATACGGCGTGCGGATGACAGGTTTCACAGCGCGTCACCTTATCTTTCCTGCTGCAGGGTAAATTCCCGCATTTCGGCTTTTTCTTCGGGGGTATATTTGCGCAGGGTGTTGATCACTTCTCCCCCGTTCCACTTGCGGTCTTCCACCGCTTCGGTGGTGCCCATCACGGTCACGTTCACCTGGCGGCGGCGGGCCCGCACCTGATCCCAGTCTACAAAATAAATGTGGGCAAATTCGCCGCCGTCCAGCACGCCGTCCTTAATGGTCATGGCTTCGCTGCGGCTGAAAAACACGCTGCGCAGGTGGCCGTCGGTATTCATGCTGGTATAATTGCCGGGTTCGTCCACAAAGCGGCCGTATTGGGCGTGGATGGGGCCGGGGTGGCGATATTGGCCTTCTTCTTTGTAATCGGGCACCATTTTGCGCATAATGTCCAGCAGGTCGTGCTGCAGGTATTCCAGATCAAAGGTGTCCAGATCGTGAGAGCATTCCTGAATCATCACACAGCAGGTGGTGTGGTGAGACGCGATGGTGCAGGTGCCGTTTTGAATGCCGGACGCCTGCACCACTTCCAGCACTTCTTTGGAAATGTCGTGAAAGGTGGGGATCCAGCCCCGGGATTGCAGTTCCAGTTCTTTTTGATACACTTTGAATTCCATATTGATTGCCTCCCAAGCAAAAATACTATACAAAACGCGGCGTTACCGCGCGTTTAACCGTTCGCCCACCGCGCCGCCGGGGTGCACCACCCCAAACTGTTCTTTGCGATAGCCGGTGGCGTCCATCACCCCGGCCTGCAGGGCGTGGAATATGGCGCACACCGCCGTGGTGGAAGTGGTGCCCTGGTCGTTGAAGCGATCGGTTTCCCGATTCACATACTGGGCCAGCACCACGTCGGCCCCCTGAGCCAGAGGAGATGACATATTTTCGGTAATGGTGACAACCGCCACCCCCCGCTGTTGGCAAATGGCCAAAATGGGCAGCAGCTCGGCGGTTTTGCCCCCGCGGGAAACAAACACCATCACGTCCCCCCGCTGCAAAAAGCCGGTGGCGCCGTGTACCGCTTCCGCCGGCGAAATAAACCGGGCGGGCCGTTCCACACAGCACAGCAGGTGGGCAAAATGTTGGCAGGCAATGCCCGAATGCCCGCACCCGCAGGTGCCGATGCGGGGCGCCGCGGCCAGC